>JALWGP010000219.1 GCA_027038775.1 Sedimenticola sp.
TCCAGGGCATCGCCCACGAAGAGGGCGTGGGTCACCAGCACCGAGACCGAGGCGGGCTCCCGCGAAGCCAGGGCGCGGGCGGCGGCCTCCAGGGTGTGTCCCGTGCTGGCCACGTCGTCCACCAGCACCACCTGCCGTCCCCGGTAGTCGCCCGGTGGCAGGGTGATCTCCACCCGGCGGTCGCCCAGGCGCCGCTTGCGCGCCACGCCGTAGTCGAGCCCCTCGTGCCGGGCGATGGCGGCCACCCACTGCTCCGACTCCTCGTCCGGCCCCAGCAGCAGGGGGCGTTCCAGCCTCCCTTCCAGGAAGCGGGCCATGGGCTCGGTGGCGGTGAGGTTGAGGGCGGGATCCACGGGCACGGCGTCGGCCAGGCGGTGGACGCGGTGCAGGTGGGCGTCCACGGTGATCAGCCCGTCGACGTGGTCGGCCAGCAGGCGGCCCAGGATGCGCTGGCTCACCACCTCGCCGGGGTGGAAGGCCTTGTCCTGGCGCATGTAGCAGAGGTAGGGGGCCACCAGCAGGATCCGACCGACGCCCTGCTCGCGCAGGTGGCCGCAGAGCAGCAGCAGCTCGGTGAGCTTGTCGTTGGGAAAATGGAGGGAGCGGCAGAGGAGTACCGCTTCCGGAAGCTCCGTCGGCGTGCGCAGCAGGCTCTCGCCGTCGGGGAAGCGGTGGATGGCCACCGTCTTGTACGGCACCGCGAGGGCGGTTGCCAGGTTGCGCGCCTGGCGCTCGTATTCCGGGAAGCCGAGCAGCAGCATCAGTCCTGCTCCAGGGTGTAGCCGTCGTTCTGGGCCGCAGCGTCCCGGGCGAAGTCGAAGTTGGCGGGAAAGTCGGCGTGGATGCGGTAGAGCACCTCGCCGCGCCGCACCGGGTCGCCCACCTTGCACACCAGGTCCACGCCGGCCCCCTTGTCCAGGGGGGCGCCGGCCAGGCGGGCGATGGAGGCCATCTGCAGGTTGTCGATGGCGGCCACGCGGCCGTCGCGGGGTGCGGTGATCTCCTGCACCAGCCGTCCCGGTTCCGGCGGGTGGGGGTTGCGCCCCTGGGCCTCGACGATGGCCTCCATCTTGGCCAGGGCCCGCCCCGAGTCGAGGATGTCGCGGGCGATGAAGTAGCCCTGGCCGCCGCGCACGTCGGCATCGAACTCGAGGATGCGGCCGGCCAGCTGCAGCGCCTTCTCGCGCAGGTCCATGGGGGCCAGGGGGTCGTTGCGCAGCACCTGCATCACGTCGCGTGCCTCCAGCACCGGGCCGATGCCGCGGCCGACGGGCTGGGTGCCGTCGGTGATCACCACCTCCAGGGTCAGGCTCATGCGGTCGCCCACGTACTCGAAGAGCTTGCGCAGGCGCAGCGCCTCCTGGTGGCTGCGCACCTTGGCCGTGGGGCCCAACGGGATGTCGATGAGCAGGTGGGAGGAGCCGGCGGCCACCTTCTTGGAGAGGATGGAGGCCACCATCTGGCCGGGGGAGTCCATGGAGAGCGGGCGCTCCACGGCGATGAGGATGTCGTCGGCAGGCGCCAGGCGGGCGGTGCCGCCCCAGGCGAGGCAGGCCCGTTCGCGCTGGACGATCTCGTGCATCTTTTCCGGCGGGAGATCCACCTCGGCCAGCACCTCCATGGTGTCGGCGGTGCCGGCGGGCGAGGTGATGGCGCGGCTGGAGGTCTTGGGCATGCAGATGCCGTGGGCCGCCACGATGGGCACGATGAGCATGGTGGTGCGGTTGCCCGGGATGCCCCCGATGCAGTGCTTGTCCGCCACCAGGGGCTCGCTCCACTCCAGCCGGTCCCCGCTCTCCACCATGGCGCGGGTCAGGTGGAGTACCTCGTCCCGCTCGAAACCGGTCTCGGCGCAGCCCACCAGGAAGGCGGCCATCTCGATCTTGGAGTAGCGGTTCTCGACGATGTCCTGGATGATCCCGAAGTAGTCCTCGCGGCTCAGGGCCTCGCCGTCGATCTTGCGGTGGACCGCGTCGAGCGAGGCGGGTGGGGTGGCGTGCCGGACCTTCACCGGCGTGCCTGGCGGCAGCCCCAGCTGGTCGAACACCTGTTCCGACAGGCCCAGCTCGCCCGGGGCGGTGATGGTCTCGTCGTCCACGATGTTGAGCACGGCGATCACCGGGGTCCCGTTGTCCTCCTTGTGGATCTCGATCTTGTTCAGCGCCTGGAAGCCCTCCGAGTGGTAGACGTTGCAGGCCCTGTGCATGTAGGCGACGTTTTCCCGGTAGGTGTCGATAGCGACGGGTCGCAGTTTCAGCGTGGCCATGATGGATAGGATCCAGGAAGGGGAAGTGGGTTCATTGTGCCAGAAGATGTGTTGTAATTGAGCGAGATGCACGCCTGTCAAACCTGGAGACGAGACGATGAAAGACCTGAAACCGCCCAAGGATCCCGTGGAACTCATGGGACAGGCCTACGAGCGCCTGCTGGAGACCGCCATGGAGGACGTGGAGGAGCTGGAGCATAAGACCGGCCCGGCCCTGCACGCCCTCATCGACAAGGCGCGGGACAAGCTCTCGGAGCTGGGCGAGTTCACGGAAGAGGAGCTCGACAAGGTTTCCGAGTACCTCAAGCGCGACCTGCGCGACGCGGCGGAGTACATCGCCGAGACCGGCGAGGAGTTCAGGGACTGGCTCGGTTTCGAGACCCGGCTCATCGGTGACCGCCTGGCCGAGCTCTTCGCCAAGGCGGCGGATCAGACCACGGTGGAGCTGAACCTGCTGCGCGAGCAGGCGGAGCTGGCGGGTTACCATACCGGGGAGGTCACGGGTCCCGGCACCCTGGTGTGTGACGACTGTGGCGAGGAGCTGCAGTTCCACAAGCCGGGGCACATTCCGCCCTGCCCGAAGTGTGGCGGCACCTCCTTCCACCGCAGGCGCGACTGATCCGGGGGTCAGCCGCCGAGGGAGGACATGTGCCTCAGCGCCACCCGCTGTTCGTCGGTGGTGAAGTCGTGGCTGCGGGGCTTGCGCGCGATGGCGGCGCGGATCAGCTCCTTCATCTCCTCGTCGTCCAGCCCCTGGCGCAACCCGTCACGTAGCGAAACCCTGTCTTCCTGGCCCAGGCAGAGCACCAGGTCGCCCTTGGCGGTGAGGCGCACGCGGTTGCAGTCGTCGCAGAAGTGGCGGGAGAGGGCGCTGATCACCCCCACGCGCACCGGTCCCTCGCCCACCTGGTAGTAGCGGGCCGGGCCCGCTCCCTTGCCGCCTTTCACCGGGACCAGCTCCGCGCCGGCGTGGCGCTTGAGGCGGGCCAGGATCTCCACCGCCGGCATGAAGTGGCCGGTGCCGTCGATGCCGGCCTCGCCCACGGGCATGGTTTCGATGTAGCGCAGGTCGGCGCCCCGCTCCACGGCGTAGTCGAACATCGCCTCGATCTCGTCGTCGTTGAGGCCGCGCATCACCACCATG
>JALWGP010000220.1 GCA_027038775.1 Sedimenticola sp.
CTTCCAGGGGGAGAGGGAAAAGACGAGTCCCGCCTCCCGGCAGGCGCTGGTCCCGTCGGCGTAGAGCGCCAGCCGCGGGCAGTGCAGCACCACCTCCCCCGCCTCGAGGTCGGCGCCGGGCAGCTGCAGGCGGTCGACCCGGAGGGAGAGCGCCGGTGGCCCCTCTCCTGCCAGGTCCAGCCCCAGGCGCAGCCCTTCCAGCCGCCAGCCTTCCCCTTCCAGGCGGGCGGCGCTGAACTGCGCCTCTTCCACGGCCGGCGCCGCGGCGGCCAGGCCGAGCAGCAGGAGCAGCAGGAACGGTCCTCGGAACGGCAATGGAATCCCCGGGGAAGGAATGGATTCGACAGGCATTCATCGTGGCACAATCGATGCACCCGTTGAAGCATCCAGGAGGGGGAACGCGACATGGCCCGCATCGAGACCGTTACTGCCCCGCTCGTGGTGCGCTACGCCGACGGCCGCGAGCAGGTGGTGGCGCGCGCCTTCCCCCACCCCCGCGGGTTGGTGGTGCTGGACCTCTTCTGGCACCAGTCCACCCCCGACCGCGCGGCCCACCTGCTGGAGGGGGAGCTGACGGGTGAGGGCCCCTGGCGGGTGGGCAAAGCGGTGATCCGGGTGCTGGGCTGCCACCACACCGATCCCCACCTGCAGGAGCAGTTCCTTCCCTGGAAGCGCTACCTGGAAGCGCACGGGGACGAGTACCCGCCCGAGGAACAGGTCCGGGAAATCGCCCGGCGGCTGGGATGCCGTTTCGAATCGCACCCCCGGTAGGAGCGGCGCCCTCGCCGCAACCCCCCGCACACGGCAGTGCGGCGCGAAGCGGAGGCGGCGGGAAACCGCGCTTTCCCGCCGCCGATCAGGAAACGGGCAGGGAAAGCCCGTTTCCGTACCTGACAGGTAGCGGCGCCCTCGCCGCGAATGTTTTTTTGAAGTTCGGCCCGGGGGCGGGCCTCCTACAGGTGGGATGGATGCCTCACCGGGATTCCCGTTCAGGAAAGGCGGGACAGCACCGCCTCCACCTTCTCCTCGGTGACGGGAAAGGCGATGGCCTCCCACACCGGGAAGCGCTCGCGGAACTTCTCGAAGAAGGCCTCGTGCTGTTTCGGGTAGAAGACCAGCAGCTTCACCCCGGGATGGCGCTGGAGGATGGCACCCAGGGTCTCCAGGTTGGAGCTGCGGTCGCGGAAGTCGGTCTGGTAGTTGTACTCGGCGACGATGACGTCGGGCACCTGCTTCTTCAGCCACGCGCGCGCCTTGCGCTGGGAAGTGACCCACTCCACCTCGAAGCCCAGGCGCCGGTAGAGCGGGATGAGGTTGGGATAGCCCCCGAGCTCGACGATGGCCAGCAGCTTTCTGCCGCTCATGCCCAGCCCTCCTCCCGGCAGTGGCGCTCCAGGTGGCGGCGGATGGGCTCGGCGGCCTTGCGGCCGTGGAGGCCGTGGAGATCAAGCAGCTCACGTGCCAGCCGGTGCCAGCGCTCGCGGTCCACCCCGGCCCGCGCCCGCAGCGGGGCCAGGTCGCCGGTCTCCAGCCACGCTTCGTAGGCCGCCTTCAACTGGGGATAGAGGTGCTGGCGCATGCCGTTCAGGTTGCCCAGGTAGAAGTGGATGGAGGGCTCGAAGCCCTGCTCCAGCAGCATGGGCAGGGTGCGCAGGGCGTCGGCCAGGTGGTCCTTCACCGCCCGCGCCATGAGCTCTGCAGGGGTGAGGGCCAGGTCCATCAGCATCTCGTTCCAGCCACCCCCCAGCATCCGCGTCGCCTCGAACTCCCCAAGCTCGTGCTCACGGGCCGCGGCCAGCTCGGCGTCGGCCATCTCGTCCAGAGCGCGGTCGGGGTCGGACCCGAAGTCGTAGCAGGCGAAGGCGCGCCCCAGGGCGTTGTCGGGACGGCTCCAGAGCCAGCTCTCGTACTTCTCCCAGAGGTACCTGCGCAGTGCCTCGCGGCGCAGGAAGACCCCCGCCTCGCTGGCCATGGCCGGGGGCGCAGTGAGGCAGCGGGCGTATTCCCGGCCGCACAGGTGGAGGGCACACGCTTCGCCGTGTGCCTCCTTGTGCAGCAGCTCGGCGATGAAGAAGTGGGCCCGGGCTCCGTTCACCAGGCCCGCGCTGTAGACAGCGCCCAGGGGCTCCAGCGCCTCGTTGATGGCGCCGGTGTCGAAGGGGTCGAAGGTCTCGCCGCCGATCTCCAGCGGCCGGTAGTCGGCCTCGGCCAGCTCCTCCCAGAGGCTCTCGCGCGCCTGTAGCCATTTGCCCAGCGCCTCCTTCGGCAGGGGATCGCGGATGCCCGCCCCCGTCTCCCAGCGGAAGTACTCCCGCATCTTCAGCAGGTAGGTACACATGGTGAAGTCACCGCCGTGGCGGGCGTCGGCCACGTGACAGTTGTACTGCACCTGCTCACAGATTTTTTGCAGCGAATGGTTCATGCCAGGCCAATTCTTGAGTAAAATGCTTGGTTATTGAGTTATAGCACGAAGCCGAAACCGGCTCAAAAGGAGAATTCACATGGCTTTACGCATCAAGAGCCGCTGGCACGGCGAGGGCGAGCGCAGCCTGGCCGAGATCGCCGGCGCCCTGGCTTTCATCGCCTGGCGGCTGGCCCAGGACAAGGCCATCAACCTCCACGGCGAGGACTTCGTCTACGAGAACGACCACCAGCGCATGGACGTCATCATCGAGTACCTGGTGTTCCAGCTGCAGATCATGGACCGCCTGGCCCACCAGCGGCTGGAACTGACCGACGAGGAGCGCCAGGAGCTCATCGTGGCGGTGGCGAGGAAGATGGGCGAGATCGTGGAGGACAATAGCATCGACCTCTTCGGTCCCGGCGAGCACCTGCAGGCCTTCTTCGACCGCATCAACGAGCGGGCCGCCGAGTACGCCGAGTACCGCTACACCGACGACGGCCCCTCCTACCCCTTCCTGCGCCACCTGGGGTACGAGATCCAGCAGATCATGGGCGAGTCCCAGGAGAACCGCTGGGTCATCGACCAGGTGATGGACAAGGACGGCGTGGAGGTGGACCGCAAACTGTCGAGGGCGATGATGGACCTTTTCGAGTAGGGAGGAGAGCGGCGCCTCCGTTTCGGTCTTCTGGTCCGTGGGAGCGGCGCCCCCGCCGCGAATGTTTTTTTGAAATTCGGCCCGGGGCGGGCCTCCTGCATTGGGGTTGGCCCTCTTTCGAGGCAACAAAAAAGGCGGGGAACACCCGCCTTTTTCGTCAACCGGTAACCAGGATCAGTTCTTGACCCACTTCTCCAGGTTGTCCAGATTCTTTTCCTTGCCGTCGGCATAGCCAGCTTCATAGGCTTCGGTGATGCGCTGCTCTTCCCGCTCGGGGTGATGCAGGAAGCCTGCCTGCCAGCCAAGGATGTACTCGTCGTCGACACCCATGCTTTCCATC
>JALWGP010000221.1 GCA_027038775.1 Sedimenticola sp.
GTGCCTGGACCACCCTGGGGGTGCCCTGGCCGAGCCGCCCCAGGCTGAATGCGGCAGCTTCGCGCACACGTTTGTCGCTGTCGCCGAGGGCGTTGATGAGTGCCTGGACCACCCTGGGGGTGCCCTCGCCGAGCTGACCCATGCTGAATGCCGCCACCTCGCGCATATCTTCGTCGCCGTCCCCGAGGTCTTTAATGAGAGTGTTGATCACCTTGGGGTTGACCTGGCCCAGCTGGACCAGACTGTATGCGGCGGCCCGACGTACACGCGTGTGTTCGTCGCGCAAGGCGCTATTAAGTGCTTGGGCCACCTGCGGGGTCGCCTGGCCGAGCTGACCCAGGCCGAATGCGGCTGCCCCGCGCACATTTTCGTCGCTGTCCCTCAGGGCGTTGGTAAGTGCGTTCATTACCCGGTGGTTCGCCTGGCCGAGCTGACTTAGGCTGGATGCGGCGGCCTCGCGCACGAGACCGTCTTTGTCCCACAACGCATTGATGAGTGCCTGGATGGTCTCGGGCTTGACCTGCCCAAGCTGTCCCAGGCTGGATGCGGCTGCCTGCCGGCTCCACGGAGGGCTATCAGAGTTTCGTAGAACACTTATCGCTATCTTTGCTGCCTGTTCGGCTAGCTGGGTCTCGCTCAATCCTCCCAGTGCCTCACCAGCGGCCTCGGCCAGACCCGGCACGGAGCTGCGGAGCAGTTCGCCCAGTCGCACTATGATCTCTCGGCCCAGGTCCGGCCGCACGCCCACGTCGTCTGCAAGACACGCCGCGGCCAGCAGCAGGTCGCGGTGCAGATCGGGCAGAGGGCTCTGGGCATTCAGGATGGACTCTACGAACTCCGTGACCAGGCGCTCGTTGGCGTCCACCACCCCCAATTGTCCGGCCGTCAGCAGTACCACCTCCCTCCAGCGGCTGTCGTGCAGGTGCGGCCCCAGACGCTGCCGCCGCTCCTGCGGCTCCAGCTTGGCCAACGGCCAGGCCGCCAGGTATTCCTGGAACGTCAGGTGCAGGAAGCCGTAGCTGTCCCGTCCCCGCTCCACCAGCAACCCGGCAAACTCCCGCACGTCTTTCAGGAACTGCTCAGCCTGGCGATGCGCCTGCACTTCCTGCTCATGAGTGGGGCGCTGGCCCGCCGGGCAGCCCAGCCGCTCCAGGAAGAGCCCTTTCAGAAACTGGCGCACCCGTGGGCCGGGAGCGGTGCTGCTGGGCCAGTTCTCCTGGAGCCACAGGGCCAGGGGCCCGAGCACCTTGGCCGTTTCGAGGAAATCCATTTCCTTCCCCACCGCGCGGCCGGCGGTGCGGACCCGTCGCCAGGTCTCAATGAGGATCCGCACGTAGCGGTGGTACAGTTCCACCCGTCGCCTGGGCAGCGTCATCCCTTCCTGGGTGTAGACCACGGCCAGGATGGTCAGGAGGAGGGGATTCACGGCCAGTCGGCGCACACTCTCGCTCTCCTCGATGGCCGCTTTCAACCCTTCGGCCAATTTCGTGGCCTCTGCCTGGACCTTTGCCGTAGGCCGCTCGAAGTCCTCTCCCCGGGTTTGACAGGTCATCGCCAACGCCCAGCGATCCACAAAAGCCCGGACAGCCGCCGGATCCATGTCCAGGATGGTGAAGTGAGGCAGGTCGGCCGCCAAAGGTGCGGCCCGATAGCCTACGATGCGACTGGTCAGGACCACGCGGTTGCCCTGGGTCGCGGCTGTGCGCATAAAGCTCTCCGCTCGCTGGCTGACCGTGAGTCTGATCTCGTCGGAGAACACCTCGTCCAGCCCGTCCAGCAGGACGATGGCGCGGCCTTCTCCAAGTGCAGAATCGAACAGGGGTTTCAGACCCGGCAGGTTCTTCTCGCTGGCGTAGTAGTCGGACAGGTAGTCGCCCAGAGATAGGTCTGGCTGCTTTCTCAAGGCAGCGTCGTAGAAAGCCAGGGGCACAAAGATGGGAAGCCGTTCTTCGTCCAGCCCAAGCATGCTTGGGGCTTCGTGACGAGCAAAGGCCAGGGCCAGGTACTTGAGCAGGGTGGTCTTGCCGGCGCCGGGGTCGCCCAGCACGATCATGGCCTGGTTCTCCGGGTCGGCCAGTGCCTCCTTGATGTCCACCGGCTGTGTTTCCTTCTGCAGGTGGGAGCGCTCCAGTTCCTGTAGTTGGCGCTCCAGCTCCGCCCGGCGCTCCTCCAGTTCTTCAGGTGGCCCGTTCGCTTCGGCCGACCGCTCTTCCAGCGCGGCCAGTTGACGGCGCAGCCGCTCGGCCTCCGCTGTGTCGGCGACCGGGACACGGCGGCTGGCCCGCAGACTTACGTAGACCCGCTCTAGCGGCAGCGTGACCGGCTGGCCGTGCTGCAACATGCCTTTGAAGTCCAGTCGCTCGAACTCCCGGGCGATGAGCAGCCGGTAGGCGGTCTCTTTGGTTTCCAGGTCAGCCCGACGGAAAGCCTCGGTGTCCTTTTGCACCGTGGTCAGCACGGCCTCGGAAAGCTGGGCGATGGCTGTTCGCAAGTCCATCAACGCGTCGGCCACTGTGTCCTGGGGGTAGGCGTGGTACACCTTCAGAGCTTCCACCAGTACCCGGGTTTGTCGCTCCAGACCCGAACCGAGGGCGTTGCCAATTTGGAGGATCAGGTGCTCAATTCGCTCCAGTTCCGTCCGGCTGAGTGCTGTTTCTTCCTGCACCGCCTCCAGCCGGGCCACAGCCTGCTTCAGGTAGCGCAACTGGTCCACGTGCTGCTGCGCGCCGGAGCGCTCAATGGCATCGGCGTAAGCTGCGGCAAAGGCTTTCATGGCCTCGTCGAAATGCAGATCGGGCAACCCTGCGAGACGGCCACCGTGCTCCTGGAAAAGGGTGCGCAACCGTTCCAGGTTCAACGGCACGTCGGGGTTCACGTCCACCAGTGCGCTGAACTCGTCGGCAACGTCTTCCTGCTCGAAAAACCGGCGCAAAGCCTTCTGGTTGGATTTGTCCGCCCAGACCGAAGGCGGAGCCATCACGAGCATGCAGGCGCGGATTCCTTCTTCCAGGGCCTGGTCCAGGGCTTCCTCGGCGGGGCTTCTGCGGATCCGGTTCCGGAGGGACCGTTTCAGTCCATCCAGGATTTGCTCGCCCAAAGCTTGCGCTGCCCAGCGCGCTGCCGAGAGAACAGTTTTCTGCAGGCCAGGATCCAGACTGTTCCACGCGTTACTGACCTGGATCAACATGTCCATGCGGGCCTCCGCACGCCCTGTGGTAAATCAACTTCGGCAAAAGCCTGTTCTTCAGAACAAACTCACCTTCACATTCAAAAACTTCTTCGGGTTCTTGCGGATCTCGCTCAGCAGCCAGTCCAGGTTCTGGAAGGTCCGGTTCATGTGGATGTAGAGGGAGTCGTCGGTGGCCAGTTTGCCAAGGGTT
>JALWGP010000222.1 GCA_027038775.1 Sedimenticola sp.
GGCGCATCTGCTCGCGGCGCATCTCGGCCACCTCGCGCGCCTTCCTCTCGCTGGGCAGGGCCACCAGGTCGTCGCCGGCGGCGGGCACCCCGGAGAGCCCCAGCACCTGCACTGGCGTGGAGGGGCCGGCCTCCTTCACCGGCTTGCCGTTCTCGTCGAACATGGCGCGCACCTTGCCGTACTCGGTACCGGCCACCACGGCATCCCCTTTCTTCAGGGTGCCGGACTGCACCAGCACCGTGGCCACGGGGCCTCGTCCCTTGTCCAGGCTCGATTCCACGATGGTACCCTGGGCCAGCCCCTCGGCCGGCGCCTTGAGCTCCAGGATCTCGGACTGGAGCAGGATGGCGTCGAGCAGCTCGTCGATTCCCTGGCCGGTCTTGGCGGACACCTTGACGAACTGGGTGTCGCCGCCCCAATCCTCGGGCACCACCTCCTCGGCCGACAGCTCCTGCATGACGCGGTCGGGGTTGGCGTCGGGCTTGTCGATCTTGTTCACCGCCACCACCAGGGGCACTCCGGCCGCCTTGGCGTGCTGGATCGCCTCCTTGGTCTGGGGCATGACGCCGTCGTCCGCCGCCACCACCAGGATGATGATGTCAGTGACCTTGGCGCCACGGGCGCGCATGGCCGAGAAGGCGGCGTGGCCCGGCGTATCCAGGAAGGTGATGTCGCCGTGATCGGTGTGCACCTTGTAGGCGCCGATGTGCTGGGTGATGCCACCGGCCTCGCCCTCGGCCACCTGGGTCTTGCGGATGTAGTCCAGCAGCGAGGTCTTGCCGTGGTCCACGTGGCCCATGATGGTGACCACGGGCGCGCGCGGCACCGGTTCGCCCTTGGGCTCCTCGGCGATGGTGGCCATGATCACCTCCTCGACGTCCTCCGGCTCCTCGAAGATGACGTTGTGCCCCATCTCCTCCACCACCAGGGCCGCGGTGTCCTGGTCCAGCGCCTGGTTGATGGTCACCATCATGCCCATCTTCATCAGCTCCTTGATCACCTCGCTGGCCTTCACCGACATGCGCTGGGCCAGCTCGGAGACGGTGATGCTCTCCGGGACCTTCACGTCCCGCACCACCGGCGCCGTGGGCTTCTGGAAACCGTGGTCCTGGTCGACGGCCACCGCCTCGCGGCGCGCCTTCTTGCCGGCCTTGCGACGCCCGCCCTTGCCGGGCGCCACGTGCAGCTCCTTGCGGCGACCCGCCTCGGCGCGGCGCTTGGCCTTCTCCTTGCGCTCGCGCGCCTCCTGCTGGCTCTTGCGCTGCTCCTGGGCGCGCAGGGCCAGCTCCAGGTCACGCTTGCGCTGGGCCTCTTCGGCCTCGGCGCGCAGCCGGGCCTCTTCCTCTGCCTTCCTCTTGGCCTCTTCCTGGCGGCGGCGCTCCTCTTCCTTGCTGCGCAGCAGTTGTTCCTGGGCCTCGCGCCGGGCGCGCTCGAGCTCCTCGGCCTTGCGGCGCGCCTCTTCCTGCTCCTTGAGCTTGCGCCTGGCCTCCTCGGCCTCGCGCAGCAGGCGCTCCTTCTCTTCCTCGCTCTGGTCCGCGCCGGGCACGTAGGTGCGCTTGCGCTTCACCTCCACGGCCACCGTCTTGGCCGTGCGCGCCGCGCGCGCGGCGCGGCCGCTGGCGCTCGGCTGCTTGATGGTGGTGGTGGTCTTGCGCTTCAGGGTGACCTTGGCGGGTTTCTCGGCCTTCTCCGACACGGTCTGCTTGCCGTGCCGCTTGCGCAGGTGGTTGAGCAGCGCGAGCTTCTCGTCGGTGGAGATGAGGTCATCCCCACTGCTCTTTTCCACACCCGCTTGGGCCAGCTGTTCCAGGAGCCGCTCCACGGGGATCCCCACATCGGCGGCCATTTGGCTGACGGTAATCTCACTCATGCCGCTACCCCCCTTTAATCCTTCGACTCGTTTTCGGCTTCCTCGAACCAGGGCGCCCGGGCGGTCATGATCAGCTCGGCGGCACGCTGCTCGTCCATGCCCTCGAGCTCCATGAGTTCATCCACGGACTGTTCTGCCAGATCCTCCATGGTCACCACGCCCACAGAAGCCAGCTGGCGGGCGGTGTTCTCGTCCATGCCTTCCATGTTGAGCAGGTCCTCGGCGGGTTCCGCGTCGGACAGGGTCTCCTCCCGGGAGATGGCCCGGGTCAGCAGGGCGTCGCTGGCGCGGTCGCGCAGCTCGCGCACGATCTCCTCGTCGAACTCCTCGATGGCCAGCAGCTCCTCCTCGGGCACGTAGGCGATCTCCTCCACGTTGGTGAAGCCCTCCTGCGCCAGGATCTGCGCCACCTCCTCGTCCACGTCGAGCTCTCTCATGAAGTTCTCGACGTAGCCCTGGATCTCGGCCTCGGCCTTCTCCGCCAGCTCCTCCTCGCTCATCACGTTGAGCTCCCAACCGGTGAGCTGGCTGGCCAGGCGCACGTTCTGGCCACCGGTGCCGATGGCCTGGGACAGGTTCTCCTCCTTCACTGCGATGTCCATGGAGTGGGTGTCCTCGTCCACCACGATGGAGACCACCTCGGCGGGAGACATGGCACTGATGATGTACTGGGCCGGATCCTCGCTCCAGAGGATGATGTCCACCCGCTCGCCCGCCAGCTCGTTGGAGACCGCCTGCACGCGGGAGCCGCGCATGCCCACGCAGGCGCCCACGGGATCGATGCGCGGATCGTTGCTGCGCACGGCGATCTTGGCGCGCCGGCCGGGATCCCGGGCGGCGCCCACGATCTCGATGAGGCCGTCGCCCACCTCGGGCACCTCCAGCTTGAACAGCTCGATGAGCAGCTCGGGCCGGGTGCGGGAAACGAAGAGCTGGGGCCCGCGCACGTCGGTGCGGATGTCGTAGAGGTAGCCGCGCAGGCGGTCACCCACCCGCACCGGCTCGCGCGGGATCATCTCGTTGCGCGGAATGATGGCCTCGGCATTGGCCCCCAGGTCGAGGATGGCGGCGCCGCGGTCGAGGCGCTTCACCACGCCGGTGACCAGGGTACCCACCTTGTCCTTGTAGGCCTCCACCACCTTGGCGCGCTCGGCCTCGCGCACCTTCTGCACGATCACCTGCTTGGCGGTCTGAGCGGCGATGCGGCCGAACTCGATGGACTCCATGGGCTCCTCGACGTAGTCGCCGGGCTGGATGTCGGGGTTGGTCTCGCGCGCGGCGGAGAGGGTGATCTCGGCCTTGGGATTCTCCAGCACCTGGGTCTCGCTGTCGTCCACCACCAGCCAGCGGCGGAAGGTCTGGTAATCGCCGGTCTCCCGGTCGATCTCGACGCGCACGTCGATATCTCCGCCATGCTTCTTGCGCGTGGCGGATGCCAGGGCGGCCTCGATGGCCTGGAAGATCACTTCCTTGTCGACGTCTTTCTCGTTTGAAACAGCG
>JALWGP010000223.1 GCA_027038775.1 Sedimenticola sp.
GCGTGGCCGGAAAGATCCCCCCTGAATTCATCGACCAGCTGCTCTCGCGGGTGGACGTGGTGGACGTCGTCAACCAGCGCGTGCCGCTGCAGCGCGCCGGCCACGAGTACAAGGCGCGCTGCCCCTCCCACGAGGAGAAGACCCCCTCCTTCACCGTCAGCCCCGCCAAGCAGATCTACCACTGTTTCGGCTGCGGCGCCCACGGCAGCGCCATCGGCTTTCTCATGGAGTACGACGGCCTCAGCTTCCCCGAGGCGGTGGAAGAACTGGCCGCCAGCGTGGGCCTGGAGCTGCCGAAGGAGATCGCCTTCGAGCAGGCCCCCGACCATCGTCCCCTCTACGACATCCTGGAGCGCGCCGCCCGCTGGTTCGAGGAGCAGCTGCGCCGCCACCCCGCCGCGCCGGAGGCGGCGGCCTACCTGAAGGGGCGCGGCCTCTCCGGCGAGATCGCCCGGGAGTTCCGCCTGGGCTTCGCGCCGCCCGGCTGGCGCAACCTGCTGGAGGCGCTGGGCGGGGAGACGCAGGCCACCCTGCTGATGAAGGCGGGCCTCCTCTCGGAGGGCAGCGGCAGGCGGTACGACCGCTTCCGCAACCGCATCGTCTTCCCCATCCGCGACACCCGCGGCCGGGTGGTGGGCTTCGGCGGCCGGGTGCTGGGGGACGACACCCCCAAGTACCTCAACTCGCCGGAGACACCCGTGTTCCACAAGGGCCGCGAGCTCTACGGCCTGTGGGAAGCACGCCAGGCATTGAAGAAGATCCCGCGCCTGCTGGTGGTGGAGGGCTACATGGACGTGGTGGCCCTGGCCCAGTTCGACATCCGCAACGCCGTGGCCACCCTGGGCACCGCCACCACGCCCGACCACCTGGAGAAGCTCTTCCGCGCCACCCCGGAGGTGGTCTTCTGCTTCGACGGCGACCGCGCCGGGCGCGAGGCGGCCTGGAAGGCGCTGGAGACGGTGCTGCCACTGCTGCGCGACGGCCGCCAGGCGCGCTTTCTCTTCCTGCCCGAGGGCGAGGATCCCGACACCCAGGTGCGCAAGGAGGGTGCGGAAGCCTTCCGGGAGCGGGTGGAGAAGGCCACGCCGCTGTCCGACTTTCTCTTCGAACGGCTGGCCGAGGAGGTGGACATGACCACCCTGGACGGCCGCGCCCGCCTGGCCACCCTGGTGCGCCCACACCTGGAGCGGCTGCCGGCCGGCATCTTCCGCGAGATGATGGAACAGCGCCTGGCCCGCCTCACCGGAACCAAAGGCACCACCGGCCGTCCAATGGGCAGACCGGAGCGCAGGCGGCTGCAGCCCTCCGGGCACCAGCCGGGAACCCTCAAGCCACTGCACCGGGCCATCGCCTTGTTGCTGCAGTACCCGCAACTGGCCGGGCTGGAGAGGCTGCCCGAGGGCTGGGACGGGCTGGAGACCCCCGGGGTCGCCATCCTGCGCCAGCTACTTGAAACCCTGCGCGAGAACCCGCATTTCACCACCGCCATGCTGCTGGAGCGCTGGCAGGACGAAGCCACCCGCCGCCACCTGGGCCGGCTGGCCGCCACGCCCCTTGAAGTTTTCGACGACGAGGCCGACCAGTTCACCGGCTGCCTGAAGAAACTGGCGGCCGAAGCGAGGCAGGCGGCGGTACGGAAGGTCCGCGGCAAGCTGCGCCCTTCCGATCTCACGGAAGAGGAAAAGGCGGAGCTGCGGCGTCTATACTCCGAAAAGAAGTAGCGTTTTTTCCGATTTTCAGTTTCATGCAGTACCGGCTATAATGGCGCGTTACGTTTTGTGCGCCAGAATCCAGCCACAAGAGGAATCATGGATCAGCAACAGTCTCAATCCCGCATCAAGGATCTCATCACCAAGGGAAAGGAGCAGGGCTTTCTGACCTACGCGGAGGTCAACGACCACCTGCCCGACACCATCGTTGATTCGGACCAGATCGAGGACATCATCCGCATGATCAACGAGGTGGGCATCCCGGTGTATGAGACCCCGCCGGATGCCGATGAGGCCACCATCACCGCGGACGCGGTGCCCACCGACGAGGAGACCGCCGAGGCGGCCGTGATGGCGCTCGCCTCGGTGGACAGCGAGTTCGGCCGCACCACCGACCCGGTGCGCATGTACATGCGCGAGATGGGCACCGTGGAGCTGCTCAGCCGCGAGGGCGAGCTGCAGATCGCCAAGCGCATCGAGGACGGCCTCAACCAGGTGGCCGCGGCGCTGGCCACCTTCCCGCCCGCGGTGGAGCACCTGGTGCAGAAGCTGGCCGACGTGAAGGCGGAGGAGACCCGCCTGTCGGACGTCATCACCGGCTTCATCGACCTGGACGAGCCCGACATTCCGACACCGCCCACGCCCGAGGCCAAGAGCGACGACGAGCCGGCGGACACCGGGCCCGACCCGCAGATGGTGAAGGACAAGACCGCCGAGCTGACCCGGCTCTACAAGCGCTGGCGCAACCACCTGGAGAAGCACGGCAACGACGAAAAGGCGAAGAAGATGAGCGCGAAGATCGCCAACGTCTTCGCCGAGCTCAAGCTCAACCCGCAGCTCTTCGCCAAGCTGGGCAACACCCTGCACGAGGCCATCGACAGCATCCGCGAGCAGGAGCGGATCATCCTCGACCTGTGCGTGGAGCAGGCCGGCATGCCACGCAAGGACTTCATCACCAACTTCCCCAAGAACGAGACCAACCTCGACTGGGTGGGGGAGCAGTGCAAGGCAAAGACGCCTTACCGCGACAAGCTGAAGGCGCTGGCCGACGACATCGTGCGCGCCCAGCGCAAGCTGGCCGAGGTGGAGAAGGCCTGCGGCCTGAGCATCGCCGACATCAAGGAGATCAACCGCAAGATGTCCATCGGCGAGGCCAAGGCGCGCCGCGCCAAGAAGGAGATGGTGGAAGCCAACCTGCGGCTGGTGATCTCCATCGCCAAGAAGTACACCAACCGCGGGCTGCAGTTCCTGGACCTGATCCAGGAGGGGAACATCGGCCTGATGAAGGCGGTGGACAAGTTCGAGTACCGCCGCGGCTACAAGTTTTCCACCTACGCCACCTGGTGGATCCGGCAGGCCATCACCCGCTCCATCGCCGACCAGGCGCGCACCATCCGCATCCCGGTGCACATGATCGAGACCATCAACAAGCTCAACCGCATCTCCCGGCAGATGATCCAGGAGAAGGGGCGCGAGCCCACGCCGGAGGAGCTGGCCGAGCGCATGGACATGCCCGAGGACAAGGTGCGCAAGGTGCTCAAGATCGCCAAGGAGCCCATCTCCATGGAGACGCCCATCGGCGACGACGAGGATTCACACCTGGGCGACTTCATCGAGGACACCAGCGCCGTCTCGCCGGTGGAGGCCGCCACCATGGAGAACCTGCGCGAGTCCACCCAGAACATGCTGGCGGGGCTCACCCCGCGCGAGGCCAAGGTGCTGCGCATGCGCTTCGGCATCGACATGAACACCGACCACACCCTGGAAGAGGTGGGCAAGCAGTTCGACGTCACCCGCGAGCGCATCCGCCAGATCGAGGCCAAGGCCCTGCGCAAGCTGCGCCATCCCACCCGCTCGGAGAAGATGCGCAGCTTCCTCGATGGCGACTGACGAGGACCTTCTGAAAGGGCCCTTAGCTCAGCTGGTTAGAGCAGTCGACTCATAATCGATTGGTCGCAGGTTCGAGCCCTGCAGGGCCCACCACCCGCCCGATACCCAGGCCCCGGTTCTCCGGGGCCTTTTGCTGTCACACTCCCGTAACAAACCCCTTCCAGAATGTGCGCCAGTTTCCAACGAGAGGCATGACGCACAATGAAGAAGATCCTGACGACCACCGCCCTGGCGGGCGTGCTGGCGGCCTCGGCCGCCACGGCGGGTTCCCGCGACTACATCTACATCGTGGGCTCCTCCACCGTCTACCCTTTCGCCACCGTGGTGGCGGAGCACTTCGGAAAGAGCACCCGGTACAAGACCCCCAAGATCGAGTCCACCGGCTCGGGCGGCGGCATGAAGCTCTTCTGCGAGGGAGTGGGGGTGCAGCATCCCGACATCACCAACGCCTCGCGCCGCATCAAGAAGTCCGAGTACGACCGCTGCCAAGCCAACGGCGTGAAGGAGATCGTGGAGATCAAGATCGGCTACGACGGCATCGCCATCGCCAACTCGAGGAAGGCGCCGCGCTTCGACCTGACCCGCAAGGCCCTTTTCCTGGCGCTGGCCAGGCAGGTGCCCGATCCCAAGGCCCCGGAAAGCGGGAAACTGGTTCCGAACCCCTACCGCAAGTGGAACGAGATCGACCCCAACCTGCCCGCCTACAAGATCGAGGTGCTGGGCCCGCCCCCCACCTCCGGCACCCGCGACGCCTTCGCCGAGCTGGCCATGGAGGGGGGCTGCAGGCAGTTCGGCTGGATCAAGGCCCTGAAGAAAAAGGACAAGAAGCGCTACAAGGCCATCTGCCACGCCATCCGGGAAGACGGCCCCTACATCGAGGCGGGCGAGAACGACAATCTCATCGTGCAGAAACTGGTGGCCAATCCCAGGGCATTGGGTATCTTCGGCTACAGCTACCTGGAGCAGAACGAGGACAAGCTGCAGGGCTCCCGGGTGGACGGCGCAGCTCCCGAGTTCGAGCTCATCGCCGAAGGGAAATACCCGGTCTCCCGCCCCCTCTTCTTCTACGTGAAGAAGGCCCACGCGGGCAAGATCCCCGGCATCCGCGAATTCCTGGCCGAATTCACCAGTGAGAAAGCCTGGGGCGACGAGGGTTACCTGGTGGACAAGGGACTCATCCCCATGCCCAGCCCCGAACGCAAGGCCTTCGCCAAGGCGGCACGGGAGCTGACGCCGCTGAAGTTCTGACAGGTTCGCCCGCCGGGTCTGAAAAATCCCAGGGATGGGTTTTTCAGACTTTCCTGAACCGGAGCACCGCTGTCACATTCCCGTAACATTTCTCTTCCACAATGGCGCCGGTTTTCACTGGGACTGCGCCCGTCATGACTCCATCCCTCATCGTCGCCATCCTGCTGTTTCTCTCCCTCGCCGGCTACTGGCTGGGCCGCCGGGCGGTGCTCGGCATGGCCTCGGGCGACTTCCGGCGGCTCCATTCCCTGCCCCGTTACTACGGCTACTACGTGGCCCTGCTCACGCTGCTGCCGGCGCTGCTGCTCCTGGTGCTCTGGCTGAGCCTGGACGAGACGGTCATCACCCGCCTGGTGATGGTCGACCTCCCCCCCGCCCTGACCCGCCAGCCGGAGGCGGAGACGAGCCTGCTGCTCAACGACATCCGCAACCTCGCCACGGGCAACATCGCCTCCGGCGAAGCCGGCCCGGCCCTGCGCGCCGCGGCGGACCACTACCGACGGCTCCTCCAGCTCTCACGCATGATCCTGCCCGCCGCCGTGCTGCTCCTCGCCCTCGGCGGTATCGCCCTGGGCTTGAAGGCCATCCACCCCGGCCATCGCGCACGTCCTGCGGTGGAGCGCGTCATCCGCTGGGGGCTGATCCTGAGCGCCTCCATCGCCATACTCACCACCCTGGGCATCGTGCTCTCGGTGCTCTTCGAGGCACTGCGTTTCTTCCAGAAGGTGCCGCTCACCGAGTTTCTCTTCGGGCTCGAGTGGAGCCCTCAGATCGCCATCCGCACCGACCAGGTGGGATCCAGCGGCGCTTTCGGCATTGCGCCCCTGTTCGCCGGCACCCTGATGATCGCCGCCATCGCCCTGCTGGTGGCAGTACCCGTGGGGCTGCTGTCGGCCATCTACCTGGGGGAGTTCGCCAGCCGCCGGGTGCGCGCCTGGGTCAAGCCCCTGCTGGAGATCCTCGCCGGCGTGCCCACCGTGGTCTACGGTTTCTTCGCCGCCCTGGTGGTGGCGCCCATGGTGCGCGCCGCCGGCGAGGCGTTCGGACTGGAAGTCTCCTCGGAGAGCGCCCTCGCCGCCGGGCTGGTAATGGGGGTGATGATCATCCCCTTCGTCTCCTCCCTCTCCGACGACGTCATCAACGCCGTGCCCCGCGCCATGCGCGACGGCTCCCTGGCCATGGGCGCCACCCATGCCGAGACCATCCTCAGGGTGGTGCTTCCGGCGGCCCTGCCGGGCATCGTGGGCGGCATCCTGCTGGCCGCCTCCCGCGCCATCGGCGAGACCATGATCGTGGTGATGGCGGCCGGCGTGGGCGCCCGTCTCACCGCCAACCCGCTGGAGTCGGTGACCACCATCACCGTGCAGATCGTCACCCTGCTGGTGGGCGACCAGGAGTTCGACAGCCCCAAGACGCTGGCCGCCTTCGCCCTGGGGCTGGTGCTCTTCATCGCCACCCTGCTGCTCAACGTGCTGGCCCTGCGCGTGGTGCGCAAGTACCGCGAAGCCTATGAGTAAGCCGAAGAAAAGCCCCATCAAGCGGCGCGCCATCCACGAGGCGGTGGAGGCGGGCCTGGAGAGGCGCCGTCGCCGCGACCGGCGCCTGCGCCGCCTCGGCCTGGCCGCCATCCTGCTCGGCCTCGGTTTCCTCGCCTTCATGTTCGCCAGCATCGCGGTGCTGGGCTACGGCGCCTTCTGGCAGACCCGCATCCAGCTCGAGATCCACCTGGACGCCGGGGAGATCGACCCCGAGGGCACACGGGATCCCACGCGGCTCGCCCAAGCCGACTACCCGGGACTCATCAAGCGGGCGCTGCGCGAGCGGTTTCCCCAGGTCAGGAAACGTCGGCTCAAGCGCCAGCTCTACAAGCTGGTGAGCAGCGGCGCCGCCTGGGAGCTGCGCAACGAGGTGCTGGCCAATCCCGCGCTCGTGGGCAGCAGGCAGAAGATGTGGATCACCGCGGACGACGACGTGGATCTCTGGTTCAAGCACCCCGACCTGAAGGAGTACCGTCTCAGCGAGGCGCAGCAGGCCTGGCTCCGCGACCTGGAACAGAAGGGGCAGATGAGGAAGTTCTTCAACACCGCCTTCTTCCGGCACGGGGACTCGCGGGAACCCGAGCAGGCAGGCATCCTGGGAGCCTTGACGGGTTCACTCTACGCCATCCTCGTCACCCTGGGACTCTCCCTGCCCTTGGGCATCGCCGCCGCCATCTACCTGGAAGAGTTCGCGCCGCGCAACCGGTGGACCGACTTCATCGAGGTGAACATCAACAACCTGGCCGCGGTGCCCTCCATCGTCTTCGGCCTGCTGGGGCTGGCCGTGTTCATCAACATTCTCGGCATGCCCCGTTCGGCACCCCTGGTGGGCGGACTGGTGCTCACGCTCATGACCCTGCCCACCCTCATCATCGCCGGCCGTGCGGCGCTCAAGTCGGTGCCCCCCTCCATCCGGGAGGCGGCGCTGGGCATCGGCGCATCCAGGATGCAGACGGTGTTCCACCACGTGCTGCCCCTGGCCATGCCGGGCATGCTCACCGGCACCATCATCGGCATGGCCCAGGCGCTGGGCGAGACCGCCCCGCTGCTCATGATCGGCATGGTGGCCTTCATCGTGGACGTGCCCCAAGGCATGCTGGACCCGGCCACCGTGCTGCCGGTGCAGATCTACCTCTGGGCCGACAGCCCGGAACGCGCCTTCCTGGAAAAGACGGCGGCGGCCATCCTGGTGCTGCTCGCCTTTCTCGTTCTCATGAACCTGGCCGCCATCTGGCTTCGGCGCAAGTTCGAAAAGAAGTGGTAGGAGATTGGAGGAACGACCGATGGATCAGGAAACCGCCTTCATGACCGCGGTGGAACCCGAAAGGGAACGCCGGGAGGAACCGGTCATTCCCCGCGAGGAGACCCTGGGTTCCCCCTTCCTGGAGAAGAAGGTGACCCTGGGCGCCCGCAACGTGAATGTCTTCTACGGCGACAAGCAGGCCCTCTTCGATGTCTCCATCGACATCGGCAGGCACCAGGTGACCGCCTTCATCGGCCCCTCCGGCTGCGGCAAGTCCACCTTCCTGCGCTGCTTCAACCGCATGAACGACACCATCGACGGTTGCCGCGTCGAGGGCGGGATCCGGCTGGACGGCGAGGACATCTACGCGCCCGGCATGGACGTGGTGCCGCTGCGCGCGCGGGTGGGCATGGTGTTCCAGAAACCCAACCCCTTCCCCAAGTCCATCTACGAGAACGTCGCCTACGGCCCCCGGCTGCATGGCCTGGTGTCGAACCGGGCCGAGCTGGACGAGCTGGTGGAGAGCTCCCTGCAGCGCGCCGGCCTGTGGGACGAGGTGAAGGACCGGCTGGACGCGCCGGGCACGGGGCTCTCCGGCGGGCAGCAGCAGCGCCTGTGCATCGCCCGCGCCATCGCCATCCACCCCGAGGTGATCCTCATGGACGAACCCTGCTCGGCGCTGGACCCCATCGCCACCGCCCGGGTGGAGGAGCTCATCGATGAGCTGCGCCAGCGCTACACCATCGTCATCGTCACCCACTCCATGCAGCAGGCGGCACGGGTCTCGCAGCGCACCGCCTACTTCCACATGGGACGCCTGGTGGAGGTGGACAAGACCGACAAGATCTTCACCAACCCGTCCCACGAACTGACCGAGGCCTACATCACCGGAAGATTTGGGTGAGTCCCGACCGTCATGCCCACACCCGTGACGCAGCGGGGCGAACGCCCGGGCAGGAACGCCCGGGCCGGGGCCCGAAACGAAGCGCGAGGTCGCGCCAGGGATGGCAGGCCCAAAAGACACGCACAATCGAGACGAACGAAAACCGCACGGGAGCACAACCGATGAATTTCTCCAAGGGCCCGCAGGGCCACATCCTCAAGCGCTTCGACAAGGACATGCGCAAGCTGCAGAAGCGCGTGCTGAAGATGGGCGGGATGGTGGTGGAACAGATGGAGCGGCTGCAGGACGCCCTGGGCCAGGAGGACGAGGAGCAGGCCCGCCAGGTGATCGAGGGGGACCGCCCCATCGACCTGCAGGAGGTGAAGGCGGACAAGTTCATCGTCAACCTGCTGGCGCGTCGCTCGCCCGTGGGCAGCGATCTCCGTTACATCGTCGCCGCCTCCCGCATCGTCACCGAGCTGGAGCGGCTCGGCGACGAGACGGCGCAGGTGGCCCGGGTGCTGTTCCAGGAGAGGTGCTCCCTGGGCGGCTGCGAAGGAGGAACGGCCGACGAAGAGATCCGCCGGCTCCTGGGACAGCTCATCGGCCTCCTGGAGAAGGCCCTGGACGCCTTCGAGGACTACGACCACCAGGGCGCCCTGGCACTGGCCCGCAGTGACGACTCGCCGAGGGCGGAACTGGACAAGCGGCTGAAACATTTGATGGAATGGGTCTTCGAGAACCAGCAGCAGGTGGCCGAGGCGGTCAACTTCGTGCTGGTGCTGCGCGCCCTTGAGCGGAGCGTGCGCCACGTGCAGAACATCGCCGAGCACACCATCTACCTGATCACCGGCGAGGACATCCGTCACCGATGACGACCATCCTCTTCGTCGAAGACGAGGCCCCCATCCGCGACCTGGTGCGCTTCGCCCTCTCCCGGGCGGGGATGGAGATGATCGACGCGGGAGACGGCCGCGAGGCGGAGCGCCGGCTGGGCGAGCGGCGCCCCGATCTCATCCTGCTGGACTGGATGCTGCCCGACGAGAGCGGCATCGACCTGTTGCGCCGCCTGCGCCGCGACGAAGCGTTGCGCGACATTCCCGTGATCATGCTCACCGCCCTCGCCGAAGAGGAACAGAAGGTGCGTGGCCTCGAAGCCGGCGCCGACGACTACGTCACCAAGCCCTTCTCGCCACCGGAACTCGTCGCCCGCATCAAGGCGGTGCTGCGCCGCGCCACCGGCGCCGACGAGGAGGGCAGGCTGCGCCTGGGCGAACTGGAGCTCGACCCCTCCCGCCACGAGGTGAAATGGCAGGGTACTCCCCTCTCCCTGGGACCCACCGAGTACCGTCTCCTGCGTTTCCTCATGTCCCACCCGGGGCGGGTCTACTCCCGCGGACAGCTCCTGGACTACGTCTGGCCCGACGACGACGTGCGGGAGGAACGCACCGTGGACGTGTGCATCCGCCGACTGCGCAAGGCGCTGGAGCCCTGCGACGCCGGACACCTGATCCGGACCGTGCGCGGCGCCGGCTACCGCCTGGACCGGCCGGATGCATGAAAATTTCCGCCAGGAGCTGATCCGGCTGGGCCTGGTGGCCCTGGCCATCCTCCTCTTCGGCTTCCTCAGCCGGGCCTGGGTCCTGTCGCTGCTGGTGGGCCTGGGCGGCTACCTGCTCTGGCAACTGCGCCAGCTCTACCTTTTCGAGGAGTGGCTGCAGGGCGTCCAGTCCAGCCGCCCGGCCCTCACGGGGATCTGGCGGCAGGCGGCGGAACGCATCGAGCGCATCCGCCAGCGCGCACGCCAGCGCAAGAAGCGGATGGGCCGGCTCCTGCACCGCTTCCACGACACCCTGGAAACCCTGCCCGACGCGGCCGTCCTCCTCGACCGGGACCACCGTGTGCTCTGGTTCAACTCTGCCGCGCGCCGCCTGCTCGGGCTCTCCAGCGCCAGCCGCGAATCACGCATCACCCGCGTGCTCACCGAAAAGGGACTCCGCGGCTGGCTCGCAGACGGCGTGCCCCGGCGCCCCCTGGAGATCGTCATGGAGGGGCCACCTCCGCGTGAACTGGAGCTGCGCCTGCTCCACTTCGGCGAGGAGCAGTTCCTGCTCACCGCCCACGACATCACCGAGCT
>JALWGP010000224.1:0-5263 GCA_027038775.1 Sedimenticola sp.
GGGCGGGGTGGAGGGACCGTCCGCCAGCCAGCTGGCGGTGGCAAGCCCGTGCGCCGTGCCGGGGTGGAGGGAGTCCAGGGCGGCGGCGAGCTGGCAGGCGGCGTGCAGGCCCACGGCCGACTCCAGGGTGGAGGTGATCAGGGGCACCATGCCGGCTTCCAGCGCCCTCTGCGCCAGCTCCAGGGTGCGGGCGGGGCCACCGTGGGCCATGGGCTTGAGCACCACCCGCCGCACCGGGGCCGCTTCCAGGAAGGACTCCGTTCCCAGTTCCTTCAGGGATTCGTCCACCGCGAGGGCGATGGGGGTTGCTTCCTGGAGCCGGCGCAGGGTGGCCGGATCGGGATCCCGCAGCGGCTCCTCCAGCGATTCCACCGGAAGCCCTTCCAGCCGCTGCAGGAAGCGCGAGGCCCCGTCCGGGTCCCAGGCGCGGTTGGCGTCGAGCCGCAGGCGGATCTCCGCCGGAAGCGTCGCGCACAGTTCCCGCAGGCAGTGCAGTTCCCGGTCCGGGGCGTCCTGCCCCACCTTCAGCTTGACGACCCGGAAACCCGCCTGCACGGCCTCCTTCGTCGCCTCCCGGCAGGCGCTTCCGGCCATGGCGTTGACGGCGATGGCATCCGCGGCCCGGGGCGCCAGCAGCCTGCGCAGCGGAAGCCCCCGCCGACGGCCCTCCAGGTCGAGCAGCGCCGTCTCCAGCGCGCAGGCCGCCGCCGGTGCCGGACCGGCCAGGGCCTGGAGGTGTGCCAGCAGCGCCTCCGCCTCCCATCTTCTCCCGCAGGCTTCCTCCAGCGCCCTTCGTGCGCGGGAGGGCGCCTCCGTGCCTGCAGAGGGCAGGGGAGCGCACTCGCCCCAGCCTGCCTCTTTTCCCCGCCGGATCTTCACCAGCCACCCCTTTCGCAAATGAGTGTCCAGGCCGGGCCAGCGAATGCGAAAATTCAGCTGGTAAGGGTGGAATTCGAAACAGACAGGGCCGTTCGGTAAGGAAAACATTTTTGGTTTGACTCAGGTCAAGTGAGATCTGTGTGAAATGGCACACACTAGCCCTCGCAACATGTATCATGCGACACATGGGCTGCCATGGCGGCCCGTGTGGATTGAATCACGAAAATGCCGTTGGTGCAGTTTTCGCAAAGATTTAGCTTGTTACCAGAAGGAGAACAACCCATGAAAGCACGCAAGCCCATGCTTGCCGCCCTCGTTGCCCTGGCAGTGGGGGTCACCGCCGGAGGCCAGGCCTGGTCTCAGGAGACGTTGAAGGACGTCATGAAACGGCGGGGCCTCACCGAGAAGGACATCCTGGCGGCAGCCAAGACCTATACGCCCACCGGTGGACGTGACGAGTACCTGGCCTTCAGTTCTGGCGGTCAGAGCGGCCAGGTGATCGTGTACGGCATCCCCTCCATGCGGATTCTGAAGTACATCGGCGTGTTCACGCCGGAGCCCTGGCAGGGTTACGGCTTCGACGACGAATCCAAGGCCGTGCTGGCCCAGGGTCGTATCGAGGGCAAGGACATCCTCTATGGTGACACCCACCACCCCGCCATCTCCGAAACCAACGGCGAATATGACGGGCGCTATCTCTTCATCAACGACAAGGCCAACCCGCGCGTGGCCGTGATCGACCTGCACGATTTCGAGACCAAGCAGATCGTGGTCAACCCGCTGTTCCGTTCAGAGCACGGCGGCGCCTTCGTGACCCCCAACACCGAGTACGTGATGGAGGCCACCCAGTATGCGCATCCCTACACCGGCAGCGGCTTCGTGCCCCTTTCCGAGTTCAACGAGAAGTACCGCGGCGGCCTGACCTACTGGAAGTTCGACCGTAAGGAAGGACGGCTCAAGCTCGACCAGTCCTTCACCTTCGAGATGCCCCCCTACAGCCAGGACCTCTCCGATGCGGGCAAGGGTCCCTCCTACGGCTGGGGCTTCACCAACTCCTTCTGTTCCGAGCGGTATGTCGGCGGCATCGAGCGCGGCCGTCCTCCCTTCGAGGCGGGCTGCTCCTCCAAGGACACCGACTTCCTGCACGTGACCAACTGGAAGAAGGCCGAAGAGCTGGTCAAGGCGGGCAAGATCGGCAAGAAGGTCAACGGCATGACCCTCATCAGCATGAAGGAGGCCGTGGCCAATGGTCTGCTCTACCTGATCCCCGAGCCGAAGAGCCCGCACGGCGTGGACGTGGTGCCCACCGGCGACAAGATCGTTGTCTCCGGCAAGCTCGACAGCCACACCTGGGTGTATGACTGGAAGAAGATCCAGAACGCCATCAAGAACAAGAAGTTCGAGGGCAAGGATCCTTACGGCATTCCCATCATCGCCCTGAAGGACGTGCTGCACAAGTCGGTGAACGTGGGCCTGGGTCCGCTGCACACCCAGTTCGACTCCAAGAAGTGCGTCGCCTACACCTCCATCTACGTGGACTCCATGATCACCAAGTGGGACTACTGTGAAGGCAAGGTGCTGGATCAGCTGCCCATTCACTACAACGTGGGCCACCTGATGACCATGGAGGGCGACTCCGTCACGCCCGACGGCAAGTACCTGGTGGCGCTGAACAAGCTCTCCATCGACCGCTTCAACCCGGTCGGCCCCCTGCATCCGCAGAACCACCAGCTCATCGACATCAGCGGCGAGAAGATGCAGCTGCTCTACGACATGCCGCTGCCGCTGGGCGAGCCGCACTACGTGGTGGCCATCAAGGCCGACAAGCTGAAGCCGGTGATCCGCTACAAGTCCGGCTGGAACAGCCGCGAAGACAAGCGTTCCCCGTGGAAGACCCGCGCCGGCCGCGAGAAGATCGAGCGTACCTGTGACGCCAACGGCAAGTGCACCGTGCACGTGTACGGTACCACCATCCGTTCTCACATCACGCCCGAGATCATCGAGGTCACCGAGGGGGATACCGTCCACATCCACCTGACCAACCTCGAGCGTGCCGAGGACGAGGTGCACGGCTTCGCCATGTACGGTCACAATGTCCAGCTCTCGCTGGAGCCGGGCAAGACCGCCACCGCCACCATCGTGGCTGACAAGCCGGGCGTCTATCCCTACTACTGCACCGAGTTCTGCTCCGCACTCCACCTGGAGATGCAGGGTTACCTCCTGGTGCAGCCCAAGGGGTACAAGGCCAAGACTGGCGGCCTGAAGGCAGGCACCACCTACACCGAGGCCGACTACAAGAAGCAGGTCAAGACCAACCTGGAGACCCAGGACGTGATCAACCAGGTTGTGGGCTTCATCACCAGTCACAACTACAAGGACTTCCCGACCGTGGTTGCACTGGTTGAGGACGCCACCGACCAGCTCGGCTTCGCCAAGGATGCCCGTGCCAAGGCCGAGGCGGCTGCCGCCAAGAAGGACTGGAACAACGCAATGCTCTGGGCCAACCAGTGGTGGCAGTACCAGGTCAAGGCAGCAGACCTCGGTCTGCGGGCCAAGACCTACCTGGAAGAGCACGGCGCCAAGAAGATCAAGTAAGATCGCTGGCGATTCCCGGACCCCGGCCTTGGCCGGGGTTCCGGGAAGCTCGAACAGGAGCTAACATTCAAGGGGTGAAGATTCACCCCTTTTTCACATCAGGAGAAAAGAACCCATGCTGAACCGAAGAATCGCTGTTATCGCGCTTTCCGCCGCCATGGCGGTCACGGCGCTTGCCGGTACCGCGTCCGCAGCGGACGGCAAGAAGCTTTACATGACCTGCGCCGCCTGCCACGGCAAGGACGGCAAGACCCCGCTGATGCCCGCCTACCCGAAGATCGCCGGGCAGAACAAGGAGTACGTGCTCCAGCAGATCAAGGACATCATGAGCGGTGCCCGGGCCAACGGCCAGTCCGTGGCCATGAAGGGGGTGCTGGTCACGCCCGACGGCAAGCCACGTTTCAGTGACGAAGAGCTGAACGTGCTGGCAGAGTACGTCTCCAAGCTGGCACCCTGAGCCAACGAGATTGGCATTTCCGACGGCCTGCAGCGCGGTTGCAGGCCGTTTTCTTGTCCACCTTTACAGTTACCCGGACCATCGATGCGCAAGTGGAATTTTCGGATCCTGTACCTGTTGCTGATCGGCCCCCTGGCCGGACAGGCCATTGGCGAGGAACGGGTGATTCCCGAGTTTGACCGCTGGGATGCCGAGGACATCATGGAGATCTGCGCCGGCTGTCATGGCATCTATGCGCAGGGTACACCCGACGGGGAGTATCCGCGTCTTGCGGGAATGAATCCCGAGTACCTGGCTCACCAGATCGAGCTCTTCAAGACCCGCAAGCGGATCAACATTCCCATGATTCCCTATGCCACGGATCACGAGCTGCCACCCGAGGATGTGAGAACCATCACCGCCTATCTGGCGAGCATCGAGCTCCCCCGCCACATGAGTCCCCTGGACCCCAACAAGGAGTTCGATGCCCTGGCTCGGCTGGAGGAGAGCAAGAAGGTGACCAACATTCCCCACTATCCCGGGAACCCGAAAGCGGGTGGAAAACTCTACAAGAAGGAGTGCGCCAGCTGCCACGGCTCCAAGGGTGAAGGCCGCTGGGACAAGCGGGTGCCCATGCTCACCGGGCAGCACAGCAAGTACCTGCTGCGCCAGATCGAGAACATCCGCAAGGGGGAACGGTTCCACGACTCCCCCGAGGACGCGGAGCTGTTCCGCGAATACAGCGACCAGGAGATCGCCGACATCCTGGCCTGGCTCTCCTGGCAGGACGACTGAAAAAGGCAGAGGGGCTTCACTTGATATTGCTCAAGTGAGGGAATACCCCCAAATGTTAGCATTTTCGAATGTTGTGAATGCGGGTGAAACTGCTTGCGAGAAGGCAGCTTATCCCACCCAATCTGACCTGGAGGAAACCCATGAAAAAACGTTTGATTGTCTCTCTGGCTGGTTTCGCGGCCACCATGCTCGTCAGCAGCAGTGCATTCGCGTGGCTGGAAAAGACCGGCGAGCGGGACGAGGCCCTGCACCTCAAGCCGGATCACGAGAACGGCATCGAGGTATTCGAGGTATGTGCTGCCTGCCACCTCACCGAAGGCTGGGGCACCAAGGACGGCACCTTCCCCCAGATCGCCGGCCAGCACCAGAGTGTACTGGTGAAACAGCTGGCAGACATTCGTGAAGGAAACCGGGACAACCCCACCATGTATCCCTTCGCCAAGCCCGAGTCCATCGGTGGCCCCCAGGCGATGGCCGACGTAACCTATTACATCTCCAAGCTGCCCATGAACCCCGACAACGGAAAGGGGCCCTGGAAGCCGGGCACTCCCGAGTGGG
>JALWGP010000224.1:5273-10647 GCA_027038775.1 Sedimenticola sp.
CTTCAAGGAGAACTGCGTGAAGTGCCACGGCGAGAACGGCGAGGGAAGTGCCGAGAAGTTCTACCCCAAGATCCAAGGGCAGCACTATCTCTACATGTTGCGCCAGTTCGAGTGGATCCGGGACGGCAAGCGGCGTAACGCCAACCCCGACATGGTGGAACAGATCAAGAACTTCACTAATGAAGACATGAAACAGGTGATCAACTACGTCTCCTGGATCCCGGTGCCCAAGGAGGACCTGGCGCCTTCCGTGAACTGGACCAATCCCGACTACGATTGATCCAGGGGAAAACCTGAACGAGTCGTATCGAACCGGCAGTGCCGATGGGTTCCGGGAGCAAACCGGAATCCATCGGCACACAGAAGACCGGCGGTCATCGGCAATGCCGAAAGACCATGAAGGGGGAAGCGCATCGACGCTTCTTTCTTCGTTTCTGGGCAGGTGAAATCCTGGTTATTTTCAGGGTTTGAGCTGCCGATTGAAATTGGTCATGGCGCCCTGTTGGAGCTGACGTAGTATTCGTGCAGGTGCCATGTTGCGAACCGGGGTGACAATATGTCCAAACGTGTAATCATTTCCAACCTGCTGATTCTGGCCAGCGTGGTGCTGCTGGCCGTGATCTATTTTGCTCCCATCTGGTGGGTGTCCCTCACCGCGCCCAACTATCCGCCCGAGGCCTTTCCCGACGGGGTGCGCATCCATTTCCACATGAACGGGGTCTTCAATGGCTGCAAGAAGGTGGCCAAGACCGAGATCCAGGAAGAGGAAGCGCTCGACTGCGTGCACGAGATGGATACCATCAACCACTATGTGGGCATGTACCCCATCGCCGCAGGGGGGGTCATCGAGAAGGCCTTCTCTCCCTTCCTGCTTTCACTGCTGGGCGTGATGCTGCTCGGGTTCGCCTGCACCAAGCCGAAGATCCGGGTGGTCATCATGTCGGTGGGCTTTGCCGCCACCGCGGTCTGGATGTATCTCTACTGGTACGGCGAGGACGGGCTCAAGTACCAGCCGGCCGGTTACATTGAGGCGCTGGTCAAGTCCATGGACCAGGACACGGAACGTAGCGAAGGCGGTGACAATACGGCCAAGGCCGTGATCGAGCGCATCCGGGCCTCTGTCGGCGACGAGGCGGTGGACATCGAGGAGATCAAGGAGAAGGTCGAGGACGAGCAGGCGAAGAACCTGCTGGAGATCGCCTCCTCCCTGGCCGAGGGGGACGAGGCCCTGAGAGAAGAGGAGAAGAAGACCGAGAATCCCAAGCTGGCCAACATCGAGCTCCTCAAGGGCACCTTCGAGCGCGACCAGCTGAGAAAGCCCGAAAACGAGCGCGAGGAGTGGAACGGCAGTGGTGAGCAGATGCTGCGCTGGCACTATGAGAAGAGCCTCGGTCGCTACTTCAACAACCCCGCCGAGATCAAGCCCATGGTCAAGACCATGACTTCGGTGGCGCACGCGGTTTTCTGGGCCATCATCGCCGCCATGGTGTTCCTGGTGTGGGGTGCCCGGAAGACGGGTGGGTTCATCTACTGGCTCATGATCCTGGTGCCCATGGCGCTGCCGCTCTTCTTCGTCATCGAGTACTCGGCCTGGCTCTGGTGGTACGGCCACAACCTCAACTCCATGGGCGCCTTCACGGTGAAGCCCTTCATGCCCACGGTTTTCGGCCAGGGCAAGGTGGCCCAGTTCACCACCCACTCCTATCCCTACTGGGGCTTCGGCCTGATGCTGCTGATGTCGGCGCTGCTGGCGGTGGCGGCGCTGCTGCGGCGCAAGGAGTTCAGGGAGAAGGGCACGGAATGACCGGAATGCGCCTGCCGCTGCTGCTGGCCATGCTGCTGCTCCAGTCGGTGGCGGCAGGCGCCTATCCGCCGTTCCAGAAGCTGGTGGACGAGACCCCGGAAGGCGGGACGCTGATCCCGCCGCCCGGCACCTACGCCGGCCCGGTGGTGGTGGACAAGCCCATGGTCATCGACGGCCGCAACCAGGTGACCATCGATGGTGGCGGCAAGGGCACCGTAGTCCTCCTCGACACCGACGGCGCCACGCTCAAGAACCTGCATCTCACCAACTCCGGTGACTCGGCCAACGACATCGATGCCGGTGTGCAGGTGCGCGGCAACTACAACGTCATCAAGGACAACGTCATCGACGACTGCCTCTTCGGCGTCGACCTGCAGCAGTCCAACAACAACATCGTGCGTCGCAACCGCATCAGCTCCAAGCTGGAGTTCAGTCTGGGCCAGCGGGGCGACTCGGTGCGCCTCTGGTACAGCTTCGGCAACAAGATCACCGACAACGTCACCGACAACGTGCGCGACATGGTGGTCTGGTACTCGGCCGACAATGTCATCGCCCGCAACCGCGGCTCCAACAGCCGCTATTCCCTCCACTTCATGTATTCCCGTTACAACCTGGTGGAGGACAACCACTACGTGAACAACACGGTGGGCATCTTTCTCATGTACAGCGACTCGGTGGTGGTGCGCAACAACCACATCGCCCATGCCATCGGGCCCACCGGGGTCGGTATCGGTTTCAAGGAGACCTCCGATCTCACCATCGAGAACAACGAGGTTCTCTACTGCGCCAGCGGACTCTACATCGATGTCTCGCCCTTCCAGCCGGACACCACCAACCGCTTCCGGGGCAATCTCATTGCCTACAACGGCATCGGCGTCCGCTTTCTCAACGACTGGAAGGGGAACATCTTCGAGCAGAACCAGTTCGTGGACAACCTCACCCAGGTGGTGGTGAGCGGCGGCGGCACCGCCAACCGCAACCGGTGGGACGGGAACCACTGGAGCGACTATGCCGGCTTCGACATGGACAGGGACGGCATCGGTGACACGCCCTACGAACTCTACGCCTATGCCGACCGTCTCTGGCAGGACGAGCCCTATGCCCAGTTCTTCAAGGGCTCACCGCTGCTCGAGGTGCTCGATTTCCTGGAGCGGCTCGCTCCCTTTTCCGAACCGACCCTGCTGGTGCGGGACGAGAAACCCTACCTGCACGTACTGGCCAAGGTGGAGACGGAGAAGAAGGAGCAGGAGATGGATGCCTTCGAGCTGCTGAAACAGAGTCTGGAGAACTGACCATGAGCAAGAAACCACGTCTCACTCCCAAGCAGCGCGCCCGGCGCAAGTTTCTTGGCTCCATCGCGCTGGCAGCCGGGGTGACCGGGGCCTCCCTGCTGGGTTTCGTTCCGGTGGCGGCCAAGCGCCTGAACGAGCGCCTGAGGCCGCCCGGGGCGCTGTTCGAGGAGGAGTTCCTCGCCGCCTGCATCAAGTGTGGCCAGTGTGTGCAGGTCTGCCCGGTGGAGGCGATCAAGCTGGCCGACCTCACCGATGGCTTCGGTGTGGGCGTGCCCCACATCGAAGCGCGGGAGCAGGCCTGCGACTTCTCGTGTGACGGTCTGCAGTGCGTGCTCGCCTGTCCCACGGGGGCGCTCATCCACGAGGTTGCTTTCCCCTCGCAGGTGGATATGGGGATCGCCAAGGTGGTGGCGCCGGCCAAGTGCCTGGCGGTACAGGGCAAGGGGTTCAAGGGGCTGGCCCGTGGGCCCGATTTCAAGGGCAAGCTGCGCTACGCCGAGATCGACCGCTGGCATCCGCTGCAGGTGGCCGACCATCCCTATGACCTGGAGCTGTGCGACCTGTGCGTGCGCCAGTGTCCCATCGAGATCCAGATCGCCGATTGCGCGAAGGAAGACGAGAAGAAGCGGGAGAGCCTGGGCCTGGTGGCCAAGCGCCAGCCCGGTGAGTGTCCGCCGAAGCACGCCATCGAACTGCAGCCCATCGATACCGGGGACGGCGTGAAGCGCATGAAACCGGTGATTCTGGAAGGCTGCGTGGGATGCGGCGTGTGCGAGATGATCTGTCCGGTGGAGCCGGCGGTGATCGTCATCGACAGTACCGAGAGCAGAGAGAAGAGCCGGGGGATGCGAGCATGAGCAGGGTCATTGAATCGTTGCGGGTTCTGCTGGGGGGCGAGCCCAAGCGGGTCGCCAAGAAGGATCTGCCCCAGGAGGTCCGGGAACTCCACGAACACAAGTTCAGCGACAAGGAACGCATCGAGGCGATCCGCATCGAGCTGGAGCACAAGAAGCGCAAGAAGATGCCGGAGAAGAAGCGGCGGCTCCGCTGGGCGGTGCTGATCGCGGTGAACCTGCTCTTCGTGGTTTCGTACTACTTCGACATCCAGCTGCTGGAGGGTGCGCTCACCGCCTCGCGCTTTGCCGGTTTCCACATGGCCGATCTCAACTCCGCGCTGCAGGTGATGCTCGCCTTCAAGCACGTGGTGATCAACCTGCTCATCGGCACCACCACCATTTTCGTCCTCTGGTGGCTGCTGGGCGGCCGCACCTTCTGCTCCTGGGTCTGCCCCTACCACCTGGTGGCCGAGTGGGCCGAGATGCTGCATCTCAAGCTCCGGGAGAAGGGGCTGGCCAAGGACATCCAGTTCGACCGCCGCACCCGCAGCTGGCTCTGGCTGCTCTTCGCGGTGCTGGCGCTGGCCACTGGCTACACGGTGTACGAGACCATCTCGCCCACCGGCATCCTGAGCCGCGCCCTCATCTACGGCCCCGGCGTGGCGCTGGTCTGGGTGGGACTCCTCCTGCTGTTCGAGATCTTCTTCTCGCGGCGGGCGTGGTGCCGCTACGCCTGCCCCATCGGGCTCACCTATGGCTTCGTCGGGGCCACTTCGCCCTTCACCGTGCACTACCGCCTGCCCAACTGCTACCACGAGGGTGAGTGCCGCAAAGTGTGCCTGGTGCCCCATGTGCTGGACACCGTGATCAAGGGCAAGGCCCAGGCCATGGAGGTGGACATCGGTGCCGACTGCACCCGTTGCCTGCGTTGCGTGGATGCTTGTCCCACCGGGGCGCTCACCTTCAAGTACAAGGGGTTGGGGGACCTGCTGTAACCCGGCCGCTCACGCCCACGGTCCCGGTCGCCTGCTCAGCTTCCGGCGGGCAGACGTGTTAAGCTGCGCTCCCAGTCGAGGATGGTTGTTCCATGTCCATGATCGAGTTCCACAAGGTCACCAAACGCTTCCGCCGCCACGAGGTGCTCAAGGGCATCGACCTCGAGATCGCCCGTGGCGACCGCGTGGCCCTGGTGGGTTCCAACGGCGCGGGCAAGACCACCATGATCCGCTGCCTGCTGGGTGAGTACAACTGTGGCGGCACCGTGCGAATCGACGGCAGGGAGCCGCGCCGGCACCGCACCGAGGTGCTCCGGCGCGTGGGCTTCGTGCCCCAGATCTCACCGCCGCTCAAGATGCCGGTGGGCCAGCTCATCCGCTTCGCCGCGGGGGTGTGCGACAGCGATCCCGGCCGCATGTTCGAGGTGGCCGGGATCGCTGTCGCAC
>JALWGP010000225.1 GCA_027038775.1 Sedimenticola sp.
CACCGAAAGCGCCGCGAAGCACATCGCGAAAGAGCTGGCCAAGAAGCCGGAGGCCCTGGGTTTCCGCCTGGGCACGAAGAAGGCCGGTTGCACCGGGTTTGCCTACGTGGTGGATTACGCCACCGAAATCACCGACAATGACGAGGTCTTCGAATCCCGCGGCATCAAGATCGTGGTGGACCGCGACAGCCTCCCCATGCTGGAGGGGCTGGAGGTGGACTTCGTCACCACCAACCTGCTCAACCAGGGATTCGATTTCCACAATCCCAATGTGAAAGAGACCTGCGGCTGCGGAGAGTCCTTCAACGTATGAGCATGAATCTGGATGAGGTCGTCGAGATCTTCGACATCCTGGGTGACTGGGAGCAGCGCTACCAGTATCTGGTGGAGCTGGGCGAGAAACTGCCCCCCATGCCCGAGGAGCACAAGACCGAGGAGAACAAGGTCAAGGGTTGCATGAGCCAGGTCTGGGTGAAGGCCTACCCAGACGCCGAGGATCCCAACCGCATCCACTTTTATGGTGACTGCGACACTTCCATCATCAAGGGAGTGCTGGCGCTGGTGATTGCCATTCTCGATGGACGCACCCTGGAGGAAATCGAGCAGATGGATCTGGACGAGTTCTTTCACCGTCTCAAGCTGGCCGAGAACCTTTCCCCCAACCGCCATTTCGGCATCTATGCCTTGGTGGAGAAGATGAAGGAACAGGCCCGTCAGGCAGCCGCTTCAGCCTGATCCTCCATTGCGCTGCGCGCTTTCACACCAGCAGCAACGGCGGCTGGTGTCGCTGGTGGAGCACTGGCTGCGGGAAGCCGAGCACCACTGGCAGCTGCCCTTCGAGCCCCTGGAGATTCGTTTCGACCTGCGTGGCCGCTCCGCCGGGCAATATCGCAGCCACCCCAAGCCCTGCATCCGTTTCAATGCCGACATGGCGGCCGCTCAGTTCGAGGCTTACTGCCGGCAAACACCGGGGCACGAAGTGGCGCACCACGTGGTTTTCCGGCTCTATCCCGGTGTCCGGGTGAGGCCCCACGGCCCCGAGTGGCAGGCGGTGATGCGCAGCTTCGGCCTGGATCCCCGCCGCTGCCACGATTTCGATATGGATTCCATTCCTCAGCGCAGACAGCGTCGTTTCCGCTACCGCTGCGGCTGCCGCGAACACGAACTATCCGCCACCCGCCACAACCGGGTTCTGCGGGGCGCCGCAACCTACCATTGCCGGCAATGCGCAAGGCCGCTGCAGCCCATTGAGTGAGCCGCCGGCCTTGACGACCGAGCCCGATAGCCCTTTCAGCCTCGAACAGCCAGTTGATGAAAAACTGGCAACCAAGGCTGGTATTTGGCGAGTACCAAGCGTACTGTGATCGCAAAATTTCATTTCGACACGAAGGAGCGAGTGATGAGGGGATCATTGTGCACGATTCTGATGAGTGGAATGGTTTTGGCACTCATGGTGTCCTCACACCATGCGGCAGCCGCCGCGGATCTCCCCTACCAAGAGAAAGTGATCATGAACAAAACAGAAAAGACGGGAGCGGACCGGGACGAACACGATTGTATCCACTCTGCCGGTTACCGCTGGTGCGTCAGAACCAAGCAGTGTGAACGGCCCTGGGAGCTGGCCAGGAACAAGGGCTTCGAAAACACCAGAGAGGCCTTCGATGATTACTGCAGGAACGAGCAGTGATCTCAACACCACACAGGAGAAGGATGATGCACAGGATGAACAGGCTCGCATGGGCGGCATTGATGCTGTGTTTTTCCATTGGAACCACACAGGCCCTGGAAAAAGAGATCTATATTCCCGGTGCCGGGCTGATCGAACGGGTCGATGTACCACCTCCACGGCAACCGGTGGTGGTCTACTACAACGGTGACATCATCACCATGGATGGTGATACGCCCCAGTACGTGGAAGCCGTGGCGCAGAAGGATGGCAAGATCGATTTCGTCGGTACCAAGGCGGAGGCGTTGAAGAAGTACGAGAAGAAGGTGCGCCTCATCGACCTGAAGGGCAGCACCATGCTTCCCGGTTTCCTGGATCCGCACAGCCATTTCATGTCTGCAGTGCGCATGGTCAACCAGGTCAACGTGGCGGCGCCTCCAGTGGGCACGGCCACCAACATTCCCCAGATCATCGAGAAGCTGAAGGCCTTCGAGAAGGAAAAGCTCATTCCCGAAGATGGCTGGATCATAGGCTGGGGATACGACCAGGACCTCATCGAGGAAAAACGTCATATCACCAAGGTGGATCTCGATGCCGCTTTCCCCAAGCGCAAGGTCATGCTGATTCATGTCTCCATGCATGGTGCGGTACTCAATTCCCGGGCGCTCGAATGGGCAGGCATCGACGCCAACACGAAAACGCCGGAGGGTGGCGTGATCGCCCGCATGCCCGGCAGCAACGAGCCTGCCGGCCTGCTGATGGAGATGGCCTATATCCCGGTCTTCGCCAGGCTGCCCCAGCCCAGCGAGGAAGAGATGCTGGACCTGACCAAGCCGGCACAGATGATGTACGCCAGCAATGGCTATACACAGGCCATCGAAGGTTACTCCCATGCGGAGGACCTGGATTTCCTGATGAAAGCGGCGGAACAGGAACGTCTGTTCCTGGATGTCCTGGCCCTGCCAGGGTTCACCGAGATGGACAAATGGTTCGGGAACCCGAAATACCGGTTCGGTTCCTACAGGAACCACTTCAAGATCCAGGCTGCCAAGATCACCATCGACGGCTCCCCCCAGGGCAAGACCGCACTGGTCTCTCACCCCTATCATGGCGGTGGCCCCGCCGGGCAGAAGGACTGGAAAGGCGAATCCTCCATCAGCCAGGAAGAACTGGACGCCATCACCAGGAAACTGTTCGATGCGAACATTCCCCTGCATGTCCATGCCAATGGCGACGGTGCCATCGACATGATGATCAAGACCATCGAACATGCCGGAATCAGCGCCAAGGATGACCGGCGCACCGTGATCGTGCATTCCCAGTTCCAGCGTCCCGAACACCTGCCCAAGTATATCGAGCTGGGGCTGACACCGTCCTACTTCACTTTGCACACCTATTATTGGGGCGATGTACACATCAGGAACATTGGCAAGGAGGCGGCGTTCTTCATTTCACCCTTGAAGGCAGCCAAGGATGCGGGGCTGGTGGTGTCCAATCACACGGACTTCAACGTCACGCCTCTGAATCCCTTTTGGGTGATCTGGTCCGCCATGGCGCGGGAATCCCGCAGCGGCGTCGTTATTGGCCCCGATCAGCGGGTGGATGCCTACACTGCCCTGCAGGCCCTCACCACCGGCCCTGCCTGGCAGGTGTTCGAAGAAAACCGCAAAGGCAGGATCAAGGAAGGCATGCTGGCGGACTTCGTCGTGCTCAAGCACAACCCGCTCAAGCAGAAAGTCTCCGAGATCAGGGACAACGAAGTCCTGGCCACGGTGAAGGAAGGCCGTATCATCTACAAGAAGATCGGCCTTTAGAAGGAGCGGGACCGGGCAGGAGACAGAACCGGGTCAGTCCGAACCACAACCGGGCAGCCGCACTTTCACCTGCAGCCCTCCCAGTGGGCTCTTGCCGAGTGTCAGTTCCCCTTCATAGAGTGCCACCAGCTCACCGCTGGCGGCGAGCCCCAACCCCTGCCCCGGGCTGCCCTGGTCGAGCCGCCGGCCCCGCCGGGGTAGCCGGCTGCGCAGGGGCTCCGGAATGCCGGGGCCGTCGTCCTCCACCAGCAGCACCAGACCGCTGTCGCAGCGGGCACTGAGCCGCACCTGGTCCCTGCCATACTTGAAGGCGTTGTCCAGCAGGTTGCCCAGCAGCTCCATGAGATCCCCCTCGTCGCCAGCGAAAGAGGCGGCCGGGTCGAGATCCTTTTCCACCGCCATCCCCTTGTCGCGGTAGACCCGCTCCAGCGCCGCCAGCAGCCGCCTGGCCGGCGGCGCCACTGCCACCGGTCCGGCCAGCACCGAGCGTCCCGAGGCGGCGGCCCGGTCGAGCTGCTGGCGGACGGTGGCCTCCATGCGATCCACCTGCTCACGCGTCGCCCGTCGCAGCTCGTTGCAACCGGTGGCCTCGTCCTCCGCCAGGCTGCGCAGGTAAGCCAGGGGCGTCTTCAGGTTGTGGGCCAGGTCGTCCAGCGAGTTGCGATAGCGCGCCAAGCTGGCGCGGCCATGATCCAGCAGCCGGTTCAGGGCCACCGCCAGGGGCCGCAGCTCGGCCGGCTGCGCCTCCTCCAGGTGGCTGCGCTCGCCGGCGCGGACCTTTTCCAGATCCTTCTCCAGTCGTCGTAGCGGAGCCAGCCCCCAGCGCAGCACCAGCAATTGGATCAGCAGCAGGCCGGCGGCAAGCCCGCCGAGCCAGCGCCAGAGAGTGGCACGAAAGCGCGCCAGCGAGCGGTCAAAGCCGGCGCGCGCCTCGGCCACCACGATGGTGAAGGGCCAGGGCTTTCCCGCATCGTCTTCCCACTCGATGCCATGGCTCAGCACCAGCCAGCCATCGAGCAACCGGAACCGGCGTTGGCCACTCGCCAGGGGAGCCACCGTGACGGGTGGTGCCCCGTCGAGGAGGGAGGCGGAGCGCCAGAACAGTTTGCCGGAATCATTCAGCACCCAGGCATGGAGTCCGGATCCCGGCCGGTTCAGTCTCGGTTCCGGCAGGCCCTCCGGAAGCACCATCCGCCCCCCTTCTCCCACGTCCGCGGCGGCCAGCAGCGCATAGACCTGGGACTGGAGCTTCTCCTGCTGGGCGGCGAGGGTGGCGGCCCGGTAGGCCCGATCGAGGGCCAGGGCGGTGAACGCCAGGGCGACGGCCACCACCAGCGAGGCGGCCAGCAGCAGCCGGGCATGGAGAGAGTTCATTGCCGCCGCTCCAGCCGGAAGCGGTAGCCACGCCCGCGCAGGGTCTCGATGGGGGCGATGGTCCCGTCGGGGTCGATCTTGCGCCGCAGGCGGCTCACCAACACTTCCAGCACGTTGCTGTCGCGGTCGTAGTCCTGTTCGTAGATGTGCTCGGTGAGATCGCTCTTGGAGATCACCTGGCCGCCATGCAGCATGAGGTATTCCAGCACCCGGTACTCGTAGGCGGTGAGTGGCACCGGACGGCCATCCACCTCCAGCGCCTGGCGCGCCGTGTCCAGCACCATGCGGCCGTAGTCGAGCCGTGGTGAGGCCCAACCGCCGCTGCGCCTGGCCAGGGCGTTGAGCCGGGCCAGCAGCTCCTCGAACCGGAAGGGCTTCACCAGGTAGTCGTCGGCGCCCGCCTCCAGCCCCTCCACCTTCTCCTGCCAGCGGCCGCGCGCAGTGAGGATGAGAATGGGAAAGCGCTTCCCCTCGGCGCGCAGCCGACGGATCACCTCCAGGCCGGAGAGATCGGGCAGGCCGAGATCGACGATGGCCAGGTCGAGGGGAAACTCCCTTCCGAGGTAGAGCGCCTCGGTGCCGTTGTCCGCCCGCTCCACCGCGTAGCCCTGGCGCTCCAGCCGTTCCGACAGCTGCGCCAGCAGGGGCAGGTCGTCTTCCACCAGCAGCAGGCGCATGGGGTCAGCGGAAACGGCCGCTGCGGCGGTCCAGCCGGAAGCGTTTCACCCGTCCCTCCGGCGTGAGCACCCGCACCCGGTACTCCCCGTCGTGCTCCTCGGCCGAAAGGACCCGGCCCTCCACCCGCCGGCGCACCCGGGAGACGGCGTCTTCCAGGGTCATCTCCTCGTGCGCCCGGAAACGGGTTCCCTCCCGGTCGTGGCGGTGGCCCGGGCGGTCGCCGGCCTGCGCCGCGCCGGCCAGGAGGGCGCAGGCCAGGGCCAGGGAAAACAGCGGCTTGAAGGATCTTTTCATGGGCTCACTCGAGCGGATCCAGGTTCACTCGAACGTCGATCCATTTCCCGGGACGCCGGTCCATGAGGGTGGTGAAAGTGCGGCCGGCGAACTTGTACCTGACACGATACCCCACCCTTTCCCGTTCTTCCACCCAGTGATTCTCCGTTTCGCAGCGCCGTTCGTAGCGCTTTCTGGGGACACGCCGGTGGTCGCTTATGCGATGCCCGATGACGGTGCCGGCGATGGCGCCGGCCACGGTGGCCACGTCCTTGCCGCGGCCGCCGCCGACCTGGTGGCCCAGGGCACCGCCCACGGCGCCACCCACGATCATGGGCAGGATGTCGCCATACTCCTCGTCTTCGTAGACCGCTTCGTCCCAGCAGTGGGTCTCCGGCCGGTTGACCCGCACCCAGCGGTACTCGGGTTCCACGTTCACCACCTTGGCGCGTGCCACGAAGCTGTGGTTGCCGCCGGCCCAGGCGGGGGAGACGGCCAGCAGGGATGCGAGCAGAATCGTTATCAGTTTCATGGTTCTTTCCTCCATATCGGTTGCCTGCGATTTCAAGATAGCGATGGCACCCTTAACGGAGGCTGAACGGCTACAATGCTGCCCATGCATTCTTTCGATCCCCCACTGAGCCGCAATCAGCGGGCGCAACTGCGTGCCCTCACGGACCAGTGGATCGCCCGCGCGGAAGCGCTGTGGGGACGGCGACTGGCGCCGGTGGAGGTCCGCTTCGATCTCACGGGCGCCGCCGCGGGCCAGTACCGCCCCCACCCTTCGCCCTGCATCCGCTACAACGGAATGCTGGCCGCCCTCCAGTTCGAGGCCTTCTGCCGCCACACGCCGGCCCACGAGGTGGCCCATCACGTGGTGGCCAGACTTCACGGGCCAGGACGGACGAGACCGCATGGAGCGGAGTGGCGGGCGGTGATGCAGGCCTTCGGGCTGGAGCCCAGGCGCTGCCACGACTACGACCTCGGTTCGATGCCCCTGCGGCGCCAGCGCCGCTTCCGCTACCGCTGCGCTTGCCGCGAGCACGAGCTGAGCGCCACCCGCCACAACCGGGTATTGCGGGGCGAGCGGCGTTACTTGTGCCGCGCCTGCGGGGAGCTCCTGCGCCCCGAGGGGTGACGCCTGCGACGACGGTGGTGCAGCCACTTGAGAAAGCCGGTGTAGAGAAGCAGCAGCGAGGCGATCACGGCCAGGTCGTTGAGCCAGACCCACTGCCCCCAGAGCAGCTCCCCGTCGTGGAGCCCCAGCAGGATGTGGTAGAGGGAGGTGGAGTTCCATTTCGGCAGGGGCGGCGGCTCGCCCCGGGTGGAGAAGGCGCGCACCCTGCCCTCCTCCCGGTAGAAGTCCCGCGGCATGTGGGGCGTTCCTTCCAGCTCGACCCACCCCTTCTCCGCCAGCAGGCGGTTGGGAGCGCCCATGCCGCTCACCAGCAGGCGGTCGCCCAGCCGCTTCATGCGCCATGCGAACCCCTCGCTCTCCAGCACCCAGTGCTCCAGGTCGGTACTGGAAAAGACGCCCAGCCGGTTGCCGATGCGGTAGCGTTCACCGTCGAAGTCGAAGCCCCAGACGTCGGTGGCCAGGCTGCGGTAGACCGGCGGCAGCCAGGCGGTGTCCAGGGTGACGCTGCGCAGCACGCCGCGAAAGAGACCCGCGTGGTCGAGAAAGAGGCCGGTGACGCCAAAGAGGACGAAGACCAGCAGGAACAGGGGCAGCTGGCTGCCGTGGGCGTGGGTCTTGAGCCAGAAACGGAGGGAACCTCCCCGCCCCTTGCGCCGCCGCGCCCGCACCTTGAGCCAGATGACGAAACCGCCCAGGCTCAGGAAGAAGAGTACGCCCGCCAGGAAGTCGTTGAACAGGAGGGAGGCGTCGCCGTCCACCAGGCCCCGGCCGTAGTGGAGGTCCCGCACCAGGCGCCCCAGGGTCACGCGGCGGGGCAGCACCGAAGGTGCAGGCGGGCGCCAGGAGAGCGGCTCTTCCCGTCCGCGGTGGTCCACGCGGTAGAGCTGCCGCTTGTCCACCACCGCCCAGACGAAGCCGCCGTGAAGATTCACCGAGGTCACCGGCTTGCCCACCAGGGCGAAGGGGTGCCAGTGGCGCCCCCCGTCCTCGCTGGACCACAGGCCCCGGGTGGTGGCCGCGAGAAGCAGTGACCAGTCCGGCCCGGCCGCCAGCGCCAGCACCTGGCGGGGCAGGACGAGCTCGAAACTGCCGCCGCCGTCCAGGGAACGGTAGAGGCCGCGCCGGGTGCCCGCCAGTACCTGTTGCGGGTCGCCGGGATTCACCCGGTAGGCCTCCACCGCGCGCGGCTTCTTCGCCTCCATGCTCGCCGGCACCCACCGGTCGTCCACCGTGATCCGCCAGAGAAAGTCGAAGTTCTCGTGGTCCAGGAAGAAACCGGTGAGCGCCAGCAGCGCCAGGACCAGGCCCGCGCCCAGCCCGGCGTACTTGTGGAGCAGGAAGAGGGTATACCGCCTCACCAGCGGGTTTCCACACCCAGGTAGAACTGGCGCGGACCGCCGGGGGTGTACTTCTCCTTGCCCCAGCTATAGGTGGCCCGCTCCGCGTAGACCTCGTCGGTGAGGTTGTCGATCTTGGCGTAGAGATCGACGCTCTCGCTCAGGTTGTACGAGAACTTGAGGTTCCACAGGTCGTAGCCGTCGTACTCGTACTGGTTGGCGTCATCCATCCACCAGGAGTCCACGTACTGCCACTCCAGCATGGAGGTGAGTCCCGGCGCCCACTCCGGCCGGTAGTGGATGCGCACGTTGGCCAGGTCGTTGGGGGCGTTGGCCTGCTCGTTGTCGCCGTAATTCTCGTCGTCGTCATAGTTGTGCTTCGAGCGGCTGTAGGCGATGCCTGTGGACCACTCGTCGGTCCAGTGGGAGACCAGGGTGACCTCCAGGCCCCTGTGCAGGGTCTTGCCGCCGTTGACGTAGTAGTCCTCGCCCGCGGTGTTGGTGCGGCGAACGATGGTGTCGTCGATGATCATGTAATAGGCGGCAAGCTCGACATAGTGGGTGCCCCAGGTGGCCTTGTAGCCCAGCTCGAAGGTGTCGGTGGTCTCCGGGTCCAGCGAGTACTCGGCGTTGTCCACCTTGCGCATGTAGAGGCGCGACGCCTGCGGAATGCGGAAGCCGTTGGCGTAGCGGGCGTAGACCAGCTGGTTCTCCTCGGGATTCCAGGAGAGATCCAGCTTGGGACTCCAGTGGTGGAAGGTGTAGTCGTGATCGTCGGAGACGCGGAAGTAGTCGGAGGTGGCGTAGCGGCCGTCCGCCGTGTTGTTGGTGTACTCGAAGCGGCTGGCGTCGTAGCGCAGGCCGGCGCCGAGGGTCCACTGCTCGGCCAGCCGGTACTCCAGCCTCACGTAGGGCGCCACCGCCGTGTAGTCCACGTCGTAGTCATAGATGGCGCCCGCCGGCACCGGCGACCCCCAGCCCGTGGGCACATAGTCGAAGAGCTGGTCGTACTTCTGTTCCGCCTTGGTGTACTCGAAGTCGAGACCGAAGAGGGAACGGAGCCGGTCGTGCTGCATGTCGGCCTTGAGCAGCAGGCCGAAGGTGTCCAGCTGGGTGTCGTTCTGCGGCAGGTTGTCGTTCCAGGTGGCCACGTAGCGGTTGCGGTTGCTGCGCAGATAGAGGATGCCGTCGAGCACGGTGTTCTCGAACGAGGTGTTGGTCCACTGGGTGCTCAGCCGCATGAAGTCGAACTTGCGCTTGATGGGGATGCCCGAGTTCAGCGCACCCGCGATGTCGCCCACGGACTCCCGATCCTCCTCCAGGGCATCCAGGCCGATGAGGCTGCCGGCCATCTCGGCATCGGTCTTGTTCCACAGGAACACGGTGCGCAGGCGGTTGTTCCCGTCGAGCTCCGCCAGGTGGACCGCCGAGAGCTCGTCCCGGCTCCAGGCGGTGTGTTCCCGCCAGCCGTCGCTCTCGGCACGGGAGTAGTCCCCGCCGACGATCCCGTTGTCACCCAGCACGGCATCGCCGCCGATGCCCAGCCTCCAGTAGCTGTCGCTGCCCACGCGGAAACCACCGCGGAACCGGGACTCGTCACCCGGATCGCGGGTCAGTACGTTGACCGTGGCCGCCACCGCGTCGGACCCGTACAGGGCCGTGCCCGCACCCTTGAGCACCTCCACCCCGTGGGCCGAACCGAAGTTGGTGTAGGCCAGGCCGTTGTGGTTGAAGAAGCCCGACGACTGCACCGGTATGCCGTCCTGCAGGAAGAGGTAGTAAGGCCCGGTGTTGAGGGGCATGCGGATGGCGGTCATGTGGCCCAGGGTGGAGCCGGTCTGGCTGATGCGCACCCCCGCCAGGGAGTTGAGCAGATCCTTCTGGTAGAGCACCTGGTCCAGCCGGATCTCTTCCGTACCCTTGCTGGAGATGGCGGCGGGCGTATCCAGTGCGCGTTCCTCCTCGCGCGTGGCGGTGACCACCACGGTTTCCATCTGCTCCGCGGAAGTTTCGGCCTCCCCTGCCATCACGGATCCATGAACGAACAAAAGCGTGCCGGATGCCAGCCCGAGAACGGCGCCGACTTCCCCCTTCTTCATCTTGATCATGACACTGCACCTGAAATTTGAAAGGTTGGACGGATGTTCCCCATGACCGTGGAAGGAGGCCGGGGAACGGGACGGGCGGGGATGATACCTTTCCGGGCAGGCGATGGGAATTGATTTATGTTATTTTTCAATTACTTGAGTCATTTAGCGCAAGCAATGTGTCAAATGGCGCAATTCAGGCGGGAGAGGCCGACGGGATGGAGCCGGTGATGAGTTCCCGCTTCTGCGGGCGGCTTATGGCCTTGATGG
>JALWGP010000226.1:0-1292 GCA_027038775.1 Sedimenticola sp.
GCCGTCCACGGCCTCGAGCACTTCGACAAGGTGGTGGACATCGACCAGTCCCCCATCGGCCGCACGCCGCGCTCCAACCCCGCCACCTACACCGGCCTCTTCACCCCCATCCGCGAGCTGTTCGCCGCCGTGCCCGAGGCGCGCTCGCGCGGATACACGCCGGGGCGCTTCAGCTTCAACGTCAAGGGGGGCCGCTGCGAAGCGTGCAAGGGCGACGGCGTGATCAAGGTGGAGATGCACTTCCTGCCCGACATCTACGTCCAGTGCGACGTCTGCAAGGGGCGCCGCTACAACCGCGAGACCCTGGAGATCCGGTACAAGGGAAAGAGCATCGACGAGGTGCTCGACATGACGGTGGAGGAGGCGCTGGCCTTCTTCGATGCCGTGCCCGCGGTCAAGCGCAAGCTCCAGACGCTCATGGACGTGGGCCTGAGCTACATCCAGCTCGGTCAGAACGCCACCACCCTCTCGGGCGGCGAGGCGCAGCGGGTGAAGCTCTCGCGCGAGCTCTCCAAGCGCGACACCGGCTCCACCCTCTACATCCTGGACGAGCCCACCACCGGTCTCCACTTTCACGACGTGGAGCAGCTGCTGGGCGTGCTCCACCGCCTGCGCGACCACGGAAACACGGTGGTGGTGATCGAGCACAACCTGGACGTCATCAAGACCGCCGACTGGATCATCGACCTGGGCCCCGAGGGGGGGGACGCCGGCGGTGAGATCATCGCCACTGGCACCCCCGAGGAGGTGGCGCAGATCGACGCCAGCCACACCGGCCGGTTCCTGAAACGGATGCTGGAGGAAACCGGCCAGGGCGGATGAGGCGTCCGGTCCTGGCGGTGGCGCTGGGCGACGGCTACCGGTGCTGCCTGGAAGCGGCAAGCGGTGCCCGCAAGCCTGTACTGGAATGCATGGAGGCAGGGGCGGGCTTCAGGAGCGAATGCAGGGCAGCCCGCGGAAGCCCCGGAACCCTTCGCCCAGCCCCCACCACGAATCCGCCACCGTGGCGTACAGCCGCCGGTAATCGAGCTGGTAGCGCAGGTCGCCGGCATCCAGGTCGGTCAACGGGGGCTGGCGGCCGTACAGGCCGCCCTTGACTGCCCCGCCCAGTAGGAAGTGCGGCGCCGCCGTGCCGTGATCGGTGCCGCGGCTGCCGTTTTCCTTCACCCGGCGACCGAATTCCGAGTAGGTCATCACCAGCACCCGGCTCCAGTGGCCGCTGGCGGAGCGGCTGACGCGAAAGGCGCGCGAGGCCTCGGCCAGCTCCTTCCTCCGTCGGTCGTGGATCCCCG
>JALWGP010000226.1:1302-10595 GCA_027038775.1 Sedimenticola sp.
CGGCGTACAACGTGATATGGCCTGCTTTCGCCGGCACCAACCAGCTGCTGGCGGCGCTGGCGCTGCTGACCAGCGCCCTATGGGTCTACGCGGTGCTGAGGATACGCGAGGCCAAGTACAACCTGCTGATACAGGTGCCCGCCTGGTTCCTGTGGGTGTCGAAACCGGGCAGGGCCGTCTTGATGACCGGTACCTGGCCGTCGCTGGTGATCAGCTGGGCGGCGACCTTCAACTGGCGCCCCAGGCGGGTGTTGGGGAAAGCGCCGACGTCGGGGGAGCGGCGCAACCGCTTCTCCAGGCCGTCGGCGGCCAGGCGGATCGCATTCTGCACCTTCGACAGGTGGAGGAGGGCGGCATTGCCCGCCGCCGGCGGGACGGCCAACCGCCTGGCCTGGCGGAAGAACCGTTCCGGCCTCTCCATGACGATGGAGCGCAGGCCCTCTCCCGACAGGGGGCCGCTGTCGCCATCGAGAACGACGCCGTCGACCACGGTCCCCTTCAGTTGCGGGTGGTCGCGGAACAAGGGGGCCAGCCAGCCCTCGTCCAGGGTCTCGCTGCTCCCGGAACCCGACTCCCAGATGTCGATGGAACGGAAGTGGGAGCGGTTGGGGCCGGGATAGCCGACGCCGAGGGCGATGGCCAGTTCTCCCCTCTGCCAGAGCTCGTCCAGTGCCTCCAAGTGTGGGTGCAGGCCCAGACCCTCTCCGAGCGGGATGACGCGGTCCCTGGGAATGGCCAGGTTGGGGCGCAGCCGGTAATAGTCGGGGTCCATGTAGGGCACCACGGTGTTGAGCCCGTCGTTGCCCCCCTTCAGTTCCACCAGCACCAGGGTGCGTTGCCTGCCGGCGGCCTGCGACCGGCCGGGCAGGGAGGCGGCGAGGGGGAGTGCGAGTCCGAGCCGGATGAAGTCTCTGCGGTTCATTTGAGCTGGAATACCGGATCCAGGGTCAGTCGGGCGAGCCATTCACGGCCCTTTCGGGTGGTGGGCATGGGATTTACCGGGGGAACAGGGAGCAGTATCCGCCGGAGGGTCTCTTCGTCATCCAGCAGGGTTTCCATGGCGCCCCCTCGTTCCATGGTCGCTGCGCTTCCCATCTCCTTGCCGCGCAACAGCCGTTGTAGCAGCTGCTGGCGCGCCAGCAGGGTCTGCGAGGTGATCCAGCGGGTGCCGCCCGGCCACCCCTTCACGTTGGGCGGATTCATCGGCACCTGGCCGAGACGCCGCCCGGCCTTCACCAGCAACACCGGGTCCTCCACCGGCAGCCGGTACAGGCGGACCACGCCCACCAGCAGTTCCACCGGGGACTTGACCAGGGTACCCCGGTTGTCCGGTGCACGGAACGGGGGCGTATTGAGCAGGGCTTCCATGAGTGGCCGGATCCGGTAGTCGCTGTCTCGGAATATTTGCGCGATGCGCTGCACTTCGGCCGGATCGGGCGTGTCGGAGACGAATTCTCTCCAGAGCTTTTCGGTGATGTGCAGGGCGACGCGGGGCTGTTGCAGGATGATGTCGATGATGTCGTCGCCGTCGAAGTATCCCGTTCGGCCGAGGAAGGTCTTCAGACCATCGTCGTGGAGCCGGGGCACCCGCCGGACCGATCCGTCCCGCCGGTCGACCCGCCAGCCGGTGAAGGCGCGGGCGGCCTCCTTGACGTCCTGCTCGCTGTAGTGCCCTTCACCGAGGGTGAACAGCTCCAGCAGCTCCCGGGCAAAATTCTCGTTGGGATTGCCCTTGCGGTTGTTCTGCCCGTCCAGGTAGACGAGCATGGCGCCATCGCGGGCAATGGCGTGCAGCAGGTCGCGGAAGCTGCCAAGGGCATGCCGGCGCAGCAGCAGGTTCTGGCGATACATGAGAACGGGCGACTTCACCTTTTTCAGGCTGGAGGTGAAGTGGTTGTGCCAGAAGAGGGTCATGCGCTCGGTGAGGGGCGAGGGGGTGGCGATCATCTCGCGGTACCACCAGGCCACCAGCTCGATGGCGACCTGGCGCCGTCGCTTTTTCAGGGCCTTGCGCTCTTCCGGGGTGAGTCTCTTCCAGCGCCGCGGGTCGGGGCGCTCGTCGTACAGGGATTCCGGGGGCGGCGTGACCGCCTCGGTGCGGACGCCGTCCAGGAGCCGGGAAACCGCCTGCCGGTGATCCAGCGGCATCAGGGCGCGGATCTCCGCCTCGGTGGCGCCGAAGCCCGTGCGGGAGAGCAGATGGCGCGCTTCGTCGAAGTCCAGCGCCTGTGCGCTGCTGGCGATCAGCAGTACGAGGCAGCCGGAGAGGATTCGAATCATTCTGTTCACAATCAATATCAACGCCGCCGTGTTCGATCGGTTGACAAGACCCGATGCGCGGGTTCACGGGCGCACCCCTGGTATATGCCGCCGCCCTGCACCCGGAGTCAACCGATCCCTTCCTCGTTCGTTGTGTGTCGGTGAGGGGGCAAGAGTCCCTTTTTGACCGACAACCAAACGACAGGAGAACCGACATGAAGAAGACGATCATTGCACTGGTTTCCACGCTGACCCTGGCCACCGCCTCCATGTCTGCCACCGCTGGCAGCGCCCATGGCACCGGTTGGGTCAAGGGCAGCGGCGCTGCCCAGGGTACCGGCATCGCCAGGGGCTCTGGCGTGGCCCACGGCACCGGCGTGGTGGTGTACCGCGACCGCAACGGTCACGTGCGCTACAAGAAGGGTACGGGCACCGTCTCGGGCCGCGGCATCGTCATCGGCCGCGGCACTGTGGCTGGAAGTGGCAGGGCCTATGGTCGGGGACGGGCCATGGGTCATGGCCGGGCGGGGCGGCGCTGAGGCCGGATCCCTCTCCCGGCCCGGTCCGGGAGTACGGGATCGTGGTAGGATCGATATCCCCCGGCCGGGATTCTCCGCGGGGAGGGGTGCGGTGAGCAGTCGTCGGTATGGAGCAATTTCTCGCGGGCATCGAAAGGCGGGCACTGGTGATGGCGGAGCTGGCCACCCATGATCGGGAAGAGGCGCTGGACCTGGTCCAGGATGCCATGCTGGCCTTCGCCAGCCGTTATGGCAACCGCCCGCGGGAGGAGTGGCCGCCGCTGTTTCACCGCATCCTGCAGAACCGCATTCGCGACTGGCACCGGCGCCGCCAGAGCCGGGGACGCTGGTGGGGACGGTTCGGCTGGCCGGGCAGGGACGACGACGAGGAGGCCGATCCCATCCAGCAGGCGCCCGATCCGCGGGCCCGGTTGCCGGAGGAGGCGCTCATGGACGAGGCAACCATGGAGCGGCTCCTGGAAGCGGTGGAGCGCCTGCCGCTGCGCCAGCAGCAGGCCTTTCTGTTGCGGGTGTGGGAGGGGCTGGACGTGGCCGACACGGCGAAGGCCATGGGCTGCTCCGCCGGCAGCGTGAAGACCCACCTCTCCCGGGCGCTGGGAAACCTGCGGGAGCAGTTGCGGGAATGAACGAGCGATTGGACGACGACCTGGAAGGGCGCATCCGCCGGGCGCTGGACGAGAAGGCGGAAGGGCTGGATGCGGCCACCCTCTCCCGGCTGCGCCAGGCCCGGGAGCGTGCCCTCGCCCGACGCCCCGGGACCCCCGGGCGGCTTGCGTGGCCCGGAGGCGGGGCGGCCCGCTGGGCGGGCGCCCTGGCCGGTGTGGCGCTGCTGGTGGTGGGATGGATGGTGTGGCGGCAGGCGACCGAAGGTGCGCTGCCCGTGGCGGGCGACGACCTCGAGGTGCTGGCCAGCGCCGAGGACCTGAGGCTCTACCAGGAGCTCGATTTCTACCTCTGGCTGGAGCGGGAGCGGAAGGGTACGTTGGCGGACGAGGTGGAAGACCGCACATGAGGCGCCTGCTGCCGCTCATGGCCGTGCTGGCCCCGCTGCCGGCCGCCGGTGCGGAGCCGGAGGCGCCGGGGCTGGAGATGCTGGAATACCTGGGGCAGTGGCAACAGGAGGACGAGGAAGAGAAGGGGTGGGTCGATCCCGTGGGCATGTATCGTGCCGGGCTGTTGGCCGGCGGACGGCGTGCCCCGGGTTACACCCGTGAATCGCCGAAAGAGGACCGGGAGCCCTGATGACGAGAACGGTGTGGTTTCTGCTGCTGCTCTGCCTGGCCGCGGTGGTCCGGGCGGATGGTGTCGCCTGGTCCGAGCTGAGCGCCGAGGAGCGCAAGGTGGTGGGGCTTTCGGAGAAGCAGTGGGAGAAGCTGCCCGAGGAGAAACAGGCGCGTCTCCAGCGGGGCGCCAGGCGCTGGCTGCGCATGACGCCCGCCGAGCGCAGGCTGGCGAAGAAGAACCTGAAGATCTGGAAGAAGATGACGCCACAGGAGCGGGAGTACATCCGCAGGAAGTTCCGGGAATTCAAGCAGCTGCCGTCGGAGAAGAAGGCGGAACTGCGCAGGCTCAAGAAGTGGTTCGACGACCTCCCGCCGGAACGCAAGAAGAGGATCCTGCGGCGCTGGCGCAAGGCCAGGGACAAGGATGCCTTTCTCGAGAAGGGGCTGGAAAAGGTGAGGTGAGATTGGGAGCCAACTGACGACCGACCCTTGCCAACCGCCATGTTCCAGGCCATCGCCAATGCCGCCTTCCTCATCCTCGCCGGAGTGCTCTGGCGCTGGCTCAAGCCCTTCGGCACCGATGCGGCGCAGATGCGCCGCTCCCTCACCTCCCTAGTCTACGGCTTCCTGCTGCCGGCGCTGGTGCTGCTGGTGCTCTGGCGGGCGCCGCTGGGGGTGGCCGCGCTGCAGGTGGCCTTCGTCGCCGCCGCTTGCGTGCTGGGCGGGCTGGGGCTCGCCTGGGCCTGGTTCCGCTGGCAGGGCACGCCGCCGCGGGCGCTGGGCACCGTGCTGCTCGCCGCTGGCTGGGGCAATTTCACCTACCTGGGCCTGCCGGTGCTGGAGGGCGCCCTGGGCGGCTGGGCGCGCAGCGTGGCCATCCAGTTCGATCTCTTTGCCGCCACGCCGTTGCTGCTCACTCTCGGCATCCTGCTGGCCAGCCGTCTGGGCGGCCAGGCGGCGCCGCGTGGCCTGCTGCGCGAGCTGGTGATGGTGCCACCCATCTGGGCGGCGCTGGCGGGGGTGGGGCTCAACCTGGCCGGGGTGCCCCTGGGCGCCTGGATGGAACAGTTTCTGGAGATGCTGGGCACCGGCGTGGTGCCGCTGATGCTCTTCTCCACCGGCCTGGCGTTGCGCTGGGCGCCGGGATTGCGGGAGCGGCTCTCCCTGGTGCTGCCGGTGATCGGGCTGCGGTTGGTGCTGGTGCCGCTGCTGGTGCTGGGGCTGGCGTCGCTGCTCGGTGTCGGCGGGGAGCTGCGCACCGCGGTGGTGCTGGAGGCGGCCATGCCCAGCATGGTACTGGGGCTGGTACTCTGCGACCGCTTCGGCCTGGACACGCGCCTCTATGCCGAGATCGTGGTGCTCACCACCGCGCTGGCGGCCTTCACCCTGCCGTCCTGGTTCGCCCTGCTGGGAGTGGTCTGAAACGCCGCTTGCCTTTCCACCGCCGGGGAATCTATGCTGGCGTAATCATCAGGGAAGGGGGAACCATGAGCATCGAATTCCTCATCGGCGGCAACGGCCGCAGGCAGGTTCATTTCCGTGCCGACAAGGGCAACCGCCACGGCCTGGTGGCCGGCGCCACCGGCACGGGCAAGACAGTGACCCTGCAGGTGCTGGCGGAGAGTTTTTCCCGCATCGGCGTGCCGGTCTTCCTGGCCGACGTGAAGGGCGACCTCTCGGGGCTGGCCAGGCCCGGCAAGGCGCATCCCAGGATCGACGAGCGGGTGCGCACCATCGGCATGGAGGAGTACGGCTTCCAGGGCAACCCGGTGGTGTTCTGGGATCTCTTCGGCCGGCAGGGCCACCCGGTGCGCACCACCATCTCCGACATGGGGCCGCTGCTGCTCTCCAGCCTGCTGCAGCTCAACGACACCCAGACCGGCGTGCTCTACGCCGCCTTCGATCTCGCCGACGACACCGGCATGCTGTTGCTGGACCTCAAGGACCTGCGTTCCCTGCTGCAGTGGATGGCCGAGCACCGCAAGGAACTCTCCGCCGAATACGGCAACATCTCCACCGCCAGCGTGGGCGCCATCCAGCGGCGGCTGCTGATCCTGGAGGAGCAGGGCGCCGAGCGCCTCTTCGGCGAGCCGGCGCTGCGGCTGGAGGACCTGATGCACACCGATTTCTCCGGCAACGGCGTGATCAGCATCCTGGACGTGACCAAACTGATTCACGATTCGCCGCGGGTCTATGCCGCCTTCCTCATCTGGCTGCTGGCCGAGCTGTTCGAGCAGCTGCCCGAGGTGGGCAACCCGGAGAAGCCGGTGATGGTGCTCTTCTTCGACGAGGCCCACCTGCTCTTCGACAAGGCGCCACCGGCCCTGCTGGAGAAGATCGAGCAGGTGGTGCGGCTCATCCGCTCCAAGGGGGTGGGGGTCTTTTTCGTTACCCAGAGCCCGCTGGACGTGCCGGAAGAGATCCTCGGCCAGCTCGGTGCCCGCATCCAGCACGCCCTGCGCGCCTTCACCCCGCGTGACCGCAAGGCGGTGAAGACGGTGGCGCAGACCTTCCGCGAGAACCCGGAGCTGGATACCGAGCAGGTGATCACCGAGCTGGGCACCGGCGAGGCGCTGGTCTCGGTGTTGGACGCCAGGGGCGCGCCCACGCCGGTGGAGCGCATTCTCATCCGGCCGCCGGCCTCGCGCATCGGGCCGCTGACGGCGGAGGAGCGCAAGAAGATCCTGTCACGCTCGCCGCTGAAGGGGAAATACGACCAGGAAATCGACCGCGAGTCGGCCTACGAGATGCTCAAGCGGAAGGCCGAGGAGGAGGCGCGCATGGAAACCGCCGCCCGCGCCGAGGCGGAGCAGGCCAGGGCACGCCAGCCGGCCCGACGGCGGGGCGGCTCCCGGCGCCAGAGCGTGTGGGAGGCGATGGCCAAGAGCGTGGCGCGTTCCGTGGGCAGCAGCCTGGGGCGGCGCATCGCCCGGGGGCTGCTCGACACCCTGCTGGGGGGGCGCCGGTGACGGACCTCTATCCCGACATCGAGCCCTTCAACCGCTGGCACCTGGAGGTGGACGGCCGTCACCGCCTCTACGTGGAGGAGTGCGGGCGCCGCCAGGGCATCCCGGTGCTCTTCCTCCACGGCGGGCCGGGGGCCGGCTGCGAGCCCTACCACCGCCGTTTCTTCGATCCCGGGCGTTACCACATCATCCTCTTCGACCAGCGCGGCGCCGGGCGCTCCACGCCGCACGCCGATCTCACCGACAACACCACCTGGCACCTGGTGGAGGACATGGAGAAGCTCCGCCGCAGGCTGGGGATCGACCGCTGGCTGCTCTTCGGCGGCTCCTGGGGGTCCACCCTGGCGCTGGCCTACGCCCAGACCTACCCGGAACGGGTCACCGGGCTCATCCTGCGTGGCATCTTCCTCTGCCGGCGCAAGGAGATCCACTGGTTCTACCAGGAGGGGGCCAGCCGCGTCTTCCCCGACTACTGGCAGGACTTCCTCAAGCCCGTTCCGCCGGGTGAGCGGGGCGACCTGGTGCGCGCCTACCACCGCCTGCTCACCGGCAGCGACGAGCTGCGCCGCATGGCCGCGGCCAAGGCCTGGTCGGTGTGGGAGGGGCGTACCGCCACCCTGCACCACGACCTGGCGGTGGAGGAGCACTTCGCCCAGCCCCGGGTGGCCCTGGCCATGGCGCGCATCGAGTGTCACTATTTCGTGAACAACGCCTTTCTCCAGCCCGATGAGCTGCTGGAGAACGCGCCCAGGCTGAAAGGGATCCCGGGCGTCATCGTCCATGGTCGCTACGACATGATCTGCCCCCTGGAGAATGCCTGGGAGTTGCACCGCCGTTGGCCGGAGAGCGAGCTGCACGTCGTTCCCGACGCGGGCCACTCGGCCGCCGAGGCGGGAATCCGGGCGGCGCTGGTGGAGGCCACCGACCGCTTTGCCGAGCTGCTGGCCTGAACGGGAACTCGAAGATGATATTCACCGTAGGGCGGGCAAAGCGCAGCGTGCCCGCCGCGGGTTGACGGGCACGGCCTGGCGGCCTTTGCCCATCCTACTTCAAGGGTATTCCAAAGGGGGGGGACGACGTTGTGATCGGTTTGCTTCAGAGAGTCACCACCGCCTCGGTTACCGTGGAGGGCGAGACCGTGGGCGAGATCGGCCGCGGCATCCTGGTACTGGTGGGGGTACAGAAAGGCGATGACGAGCGGCGCGCCGACCGCCTGCTGGAGCGGCTGCTGGGATACCGCGTCTTTCCCGACGAGGCGGGGCGCATGAACCTGAGCCTGCGCGACATCGGCGGCGGCCTGCTGCTGGTGCCCCAGTTCACCCTGGCAGCGGACACCCGCAAGGGGACCCGGGCCGGGTTCTCCACCGCCGCGCCGCCGGAGGAGGGGCAGCGGCTCTTCGATCACCTGCTGCAGCGAGCGCACGAAGCGCACGCTCCGGTGGCCAGCGGCCGCTTCGGCGCCGACATGCAGGTGGCGCTGGTGAACGACGGCCCTGTCACCTTCTGGCTGGAAAGCTGAGGTGGCTGCCCAGGGAGAGCCGGTTCTCAAAGTGGTGCGATCGTTGTTGAAGCGGGGGTTCTTTTACTGCATAAAGGGGGGCATGGCTATGAATCCTGCTGTCGCGAAGGCTTCGGTTCCGCGCTGGCTGTCCCTGCTGGCGCTGCTGTGCTGGGGCACCGTGGTCCAGGGCGCCACCGTGGAAGGGGTGGAACTGCCCGGGGAGATCCGCCTCGGGGAGCAACGGCTGCAGCTCAACGGCGCGGGGGTGCGGGAGAAGTTCTTCTTCGACATCTACGTGGCCGGGCTCTACCTGGAGGCGCGCCAGGCAGACGCCGGGCGGATCCTGTCGCAGGACCGTCCCTGGCGCATGGTGATGCATTTTCTCTACAAGAAGGTGGGGAAAGAGAAGCTGGCCGACGGCTGGGAAGAGGGCTTCGAGGCGAACCTGGACGAGGCCCGGATGGAGCGGCTGCGACCGCAAATCGACCGCTTCAAGGCGCTCTTCCCCGACCTGCACCGGGGGGACGAGGTGCTGCTCGACCATCTTCCCGGCGGGGGGGTGAAGGTGACCATCAACGGTCGCGACGCGGGCACGGTCGGGGGAAGCGACTTCGCGTCGGCGCTGCTGGGCATCTGGCTGGGCGAGAGGCCCGTGACCCGGAGCCTCAAGGCGGACCTGCTGGGCGGGAACTGAATCAGGGGGAGAAGCGTGGAGTCCAGAGAAGACGAGAGCAGCAGTCAACTGACCGAGTCCGAGCTGCAGGCGCTCCTGGAGTAGTCGGCGCGCCAGAAGCAGGACGATTCT
>JALWGP010000227.1 GCA_027038775.1 Sedimenticola sp.
GAAAAAGCCAAGGGTGACGAAACCCATATGGGCGATGGAGGAGTAGGCGATGAGCTTCTTCATGTCCTGCTGCACCAGCGCCACAAAACCGATGTAGACCACGGCGATGAGGGACATGGCGATGATGAGCCAGTCGAGCTCGCTGCTGGCGTCGGGCGTGATGGGCAGGCTGAAGCGCAGAAAGCCGTAGCCACCGATCTTGAGCATGATGGCCGCCAGGATCACCGAGCCGCCGGTGGGCGCCTCCACGTGGGCGTCGGGCAGCCAGGTGTGCACCGGCCACATGGGCACCTTCACCGCGAAGGCGGCGAGGAAGGCGAGGAAGATGAGCACCTGCTCGGTCATGCCCAGCTTCAGCTGGTGGAAATCGAGGATCGACATGCTGCCGGACTGGAAGTACATGTAGACCAGCGCCACCAGCATCAGCACTGAGCCGAGGAAGGTGTAGAGGAAGAACTTGATGGTGGCATAGACCCGGTTGGGACCGCCCCAGATGCCGATGATGATGAACATCGGGATCAGCATCGCTTCCCAGAAGACGTAGAAGAGCATGGCGTCCAGGGCGGAGAAGACGCCCACCATCACCCCTTCCATGATGAGGAAGGCGGCCATGTACTGGTTGGGCTTGTACTGGATCACCTCCCAGCCGGCGATCACCACCAGGATGGTGACGAAGGTGGTGAGCAGGATCAGTGGCATGGAGATGCCGTCCACCCCCAGGTGATAGTTCACATGGAAGCGCTCGATCCAGGGGTGGTTCTCCTGGAACTGCATGGCCGCGGTGGTGGCATCGAAGCCGGTCCAGAGCGGCAGGCTGAGCAGGAAGGTGAGCACGGCCACCGTCAGCGCCAGCCAGCGGCTGATGCCGGGCGCTTTGTCGCCGCTGAACAGCACCAGCAGGCCGCCAAGGATGGGCAACCAGATCACCGTACTCAGAATGGGCCAGTCCGCACTCATTTCAGTTCCGTCATGTTCCAGATTCGTTCACCGCCGGGCCGGGGCCCGACCTGCAGGTTCAACCGTGTCAGCGAAGCACAAACCAGTAGACCAGGGCCAGCAACCCCAGGATCATGGCGATGGCGTAGTGGTACAGGTAGCCGCTCTGGATCCAGCGCAGGGTGTTGGCCAGCACGCCCACCGACCGCGCCGAGCCGTTCACCGCGATGCCGTCGATAATCGTCCGGTCGCCCAGGATCCAGAGCACCTTGCCCACCAGGCGGCTGCCGCGGGCGAAGAGCCACTGGTAGAGTTCGTCGAAGCCGTACTTGCGATCCAGCAGGACGTAGAGCCAGTCGAAGCGGATCGCCAGGTCGCGGGCGATCTGCGGCTTCTTCATGTAGACGTACCAGGCCGTGCCCAGGCCGGCCATGGCCAGCCAGAAGGGAGGCGTCATCAGGCCGTGCTCGATCATGGCGAGCTGGCCGTGGTACTCCTTCGCCATCTCGCCCAGGGTGTCGTGGATGTCGGCGACATGCAGCACCCCCTTGAAGAAATCGCCGAAGAGCAGCGGGTCGATGGCGTACCAGCCGATGGCCACCGAGGGGATGGCCAGCAGGATGAGCGGCACCGTCACCACTGCCGGGGACTCCTTCAGGTGCTCCTTCGCGTGCTCGTCGCGCGGGCCTTCCCCGTGGAACACCAGGAAGTACATGCGGAAGCTGTAGAGGGCGGTGACGAAGACGCCCGCCACCAGCAGCCAGTGGGCGTAGGTGGAACCGGCGATGTGGGAGAGCCCCACCGCCTCGATGATGGCGTCCTTGGAGAAGAAGCCCGAGAAGCCAGGAAAGCCGATGAGCGCCAGGGAGCCCAGCAGGGCCGTGATCCAGGTGATCTTCATGTACTTGCGGATGCCGCCCATGTTGCGGATGTCCTGGTCGTGGTGCATGCCGATGATCACCGAGCCGGCGGCCAGGAAGAGCAGCGCCTTGAAGAAGGCGTGGGTCATCAGGTGGAACAGGCCGGCGGCGTAGGCGGAAGCGCCCAGCGCGGTGATCATGTAGCCGAGCTGCGACAGGGTGGAATAGGCGATCACCCGCTTGATGTCGTTCTGCACGATGCCCACCAGCCCCATGAAGAAGGCGGTGGTGGCGCCGATCACCATGACGAAGCTGAGCGCCGTCTCCGACAGCTCGTACAGAGGCGACATGCGCGCCACCATGAAGATACCGGCGGTGACCATGGTGGCGGCGTGGATCAGGGCCGAGATGGGCGTGGGGCCCTCCATGGAGTCGGGCAGCCACACGTGCAGCGGCACCTGCGCCGACTTGCCCATGGCGCCGATGAAAAGCAGGATGCAGATCACGGTCATCAGCGACCAGCCGTTCCCGCCCCACAGGTTCACCGTGTCGGCGGCGTGGTCGGGCGCCGCGGCAAAGACCTCTGCGTAGTCGAGGCTGCCGAAGTACATGGCCACGGCGGCGATGCCGAGGATGAAGCCGAAGTCCCCCACCCGGTTCACCAGGAAGGCCTTGAGATTGGCGAAGATGGCGCTCTCGCGCTTGAAGTAGAAGCCGATGAGCAGGTAGGAGACCAGACCCACCGCCTCCCACCCGAAGAAGAGCTGGAGGAAGTTGTTGGCCATCACCAGCATCAGCATGGAGAAGGTGAAGAGCGCGATGTAGCTGAAGAAGCGCTGGTATCCCTCCTCGTGGGCCATGTAGCCGATGGTGTAGATGTGCACCATGAGGGAGACGAAGGTCACCACCGTGATCATCATGGCGGTGAGGTTGTCCACCAGGAAACCGATCTCCAGCTTCAGGCCGTCCACCACCATCCACTGGTAGACGGTGCCGTTGTAGACGGGCGCACCCTGGAAGACGTGCTGCCAGAAGACGTACGCCGACAGGGCGAAGGAGACGGCCACACCGAGGATGGTCACCCAGTGGGCGCCGGCGCGGCCGATCTGGTTGCGGAACAGGCCGGCCACCAGGGAGCCGGCGAGCGGCGCCAGTACCAGGGCCAGATAGATGTTTTCCAGGTTTTCCATCGCCCTACCCCTTGAGGCTGTCCAGGTCGTCCACGTTGATGGAGCGGCGGCTGCGGAAGAGCACGATGAGGATCGCCAGGCCGATGGCCGCCTCGGCCGCCGCCACGGTGAGCACGAAGAAGACGAACACCTGCCCGGTGACGTCGCCCAGGAAGTGGGAGAAGGCCACGAAGTTGATGTTCACCGCCAGCAGCATCAGCTCGATGCACATCAGCAGGATGAGCAGGTTCTTGCGGTTGATGAAGATGCCCGCCACGCTGATGACGAAGAGCAGCGCGCCCACCACGAGGTATTCCGACAGGGAAATCATCACTTCTCCTCCGCCGCCATTTTGACGATCCTGAGGCGGTCCTTCTTCTT
>JALWGP010000228.1 GCA_027038775.1 Sedimenticola sp.
GTACGGGAGATCGCCCCCCCTCCGCCCCCGGCGGAAGATCCGGCTGCTGCAAAAAAACGGCTGGAAGCCCTCACGGAAGAGGCAGAAAAGGATTCGCAGCGACGACGGGAACAGGAGGAGGCCCAAGATCGAAAGAAGGCGGAAGCGGAACGCCGTCGGAAGAACTGCGAAGCCGCCAGGTACAACCTGCAGCTCTTTATGAACCGTCCGCCCAACGTCCTCTTCAAAACGGGCGAGAACGAATACCGCCGCTTCACGCCCGAGGAACGCCAACAGCAGATCGACAAGCTGCAGAAGATCATCGAGGAGAACTGCGACTGAGGAACCCGCCATGCCCCTGCTCCACCTCGCCACCAACCTGGAAATGGACGCCGAAAGCGAACGGGCCGCCGCCAGCGCCCTGTCGAAAGCGGCCGCCGACCTGCTGGGCAAGCCCGAAAGCTACGTGATGGTGCTGCTACAGGGCGGCCAGGCCATGACCTTCGGCGGCAGCGAAGCGCCCTGTGCCTACCTCCAGGTGAAGAGCCTCGGGCTGCCGGAGGATCGCACCGGGGACTTCTCCGCCACCCTGTGTGACCACATCGGCAGCAGCCTGGGCATCGACACCAGCCGCATCTACATCGAGTTCTCCAGCCCCCCTCGCCACCTGTGGGGCTGGAACCGAAGTACCTTTGGATGATCTTCGGCAGCGATCGCAACCGGCTGCGCCGCCATTTCCTCGACGCCTGGCGCAAGCGGCAGTCGGGCGAACCCCTGGAGCCCCTGGAGGCCCTTATCGCCGACGTGGTGACGCAGCACCCGGAGTACCATGCCCTGCTCGAATCCGAGGAGAGCCTGGAACGGGACTTCACGCCCGAGGAAGGCCAGGCCAATCCCTTCCTGCACATGGGCATGCACATCTCCCTGGCGGAGCAGATCACCACCGACCGGCCCGCCGGCATCCGTGAACTTCACCGCCGGATCGGGGTCGCATGCGGATCCCCCCACGAGGCGGAGCACCGCATGATGGAGTGCCTGGGACTGATCCTCTGGGAAGCCCAGCGGCAGAACCGCCCGCCCGATGAGAAGGCTTACCTCGAATGCCTGAAGAAGCTGCTCTGATGAAGTTGCAAAGGCCTGTTTCGTGACCCCCGAAAATCCCAGGGACCTCTTCGGCTACCGCAAGTACTGGGCCCACAAGTTCACCCCCGCCCCCTTCCTGCCCATGAGCCGGAAGGAGATGGACGAACTGGGTTGGGACAGCTGCGACATCGTCATCGTCACCGGCGACGCCTACGTGGACCACCCCAGCTTCGGCATGGCCATCGTCGGCCGGCTGCTGGAGGCCCAGGGGTTCCGCGTGGGCATCATCGCCCAGCCCGACTGGCGGAACGCGGAGGACTTCCGGAAGCTCGGCCGCCCCAACCTCTTCTTCGGCGTCACCGCGGGCAACATGGACTCCATGGTGAACCGCTACACCGCCGACCGGAAGATTCGCTCCGACGACGCCTACACTCCCGGCGCCGAGGGAGGAAAGCGGCCCGACCGGGCGGTGCTGGTCTACAGCCAGCGCTGCCGGGAGGCCTTCAAGGGAGTGCCCGTGGTCATCGGCGGCATCGAGGCCTCCCTGCGGCGCATCGCCCACTTCGACTACTGGCAGGAGAAGGTGCGCCGCTCGGCGCTGGTGGACAGCAAGGCGGACCTGCTGGTCTACGGAAACGCCGAACGGGCCATAGTTTCGCTGGCCCACCGGCTGGCGGCGGGCGAGTCCATCCGCGACATCACCGACCTGCGCGGCACAGCCGTGCTCAGGAACGGCATTCCCGAGGGCTGGACAGTGATCGACGCCAGCGAAGTGGAACCGCCGGGCCCTGCGACGCCACCTGCCGATCCCTACGCCGAGCGGGCCGCCATGCCGCAGGCGTCGGCCAACCCGGTGGTGACCCTGCACAGCCGTCCGAAGCGGCTCGACCGCAGCCGCACCGTCATCCGCCTGCCCTCCTACGAGCAGGTGAAACGCGACCCGGTGCTCTACGCCCACGCCTCGCGCATCCTGCATCTCGAGTCCAACCCCGGCAACGCCCGCGCCCTGGTGCAGCGCCACGGAGACCGGGAGCTGTGGGTGAACCCACCGCCCGTCCCGCTCTCCACGAAGGAGCTGGACCGGGTCTACGAGCTGCCCTACCAGCGGGTGCCTCACCCCGCCTACGGCGACGCCCGCATCCCCGCCTACGAGATGATCCGCTTCTCGGTGAACATCATGCGCGGCTGCTTCGGCGGTTGCACCTTCTGCTCCATCACCGAGCACGAGGGACGCATCATCCAGAACCGCTCCGAGGCGAGCATCCTGCGCGAGATCGAGACCATCCGAGACACCGTGCCCGGCTTCACCGGCATCATCTCGGACCTGGGCGGCCCCACCGCCAACATGTGGCGGCTGCACTGCAGGGATCCGAAGATCGAGGCCGCCTGCCGCCGCCTCTCCTGCCTCTGGCCCGGCATCTGCAAGAACATGAAGACCGACCAGATGCCCCTGGTGCGCCTCTACCGCAAGGCGCGCACCATTCCCGGCGTCCGGCGCATCTTCATCGCCTCGGGCCTGCGCTACGACCTGGCGGTGGAGACGCCGGAATACGTCAGGGAACTGGTCACCCACCACGTGGGCGGCTACCTCAAGATCGCGCCGGAACACACCCAGCCGGGGCCCCTGGCGCACATGATGAAGCCTGGCATCGGCACCTACGACCGTTTCAAGGCAATGTTCTACAAGTACTCGAAGGCGGCGGGCAAGGAGCAGTACCTCATTCCCTACTTCATCGCCGCCCACCCCGGCACCACCGACGAGGACATGCTCGAGCTGGCCCTGTGGCTGAAGCGGAACGGCTTCCGCGCCGACCAGGTCCAGGCCTTCCTGCCCTCTCCCATGGCCCTGGCCACCGCCATGTGGCACACGGGCCGCAACCCGCTGAAGCGGGTGACCCGCAGCGGCGAGCGGGTCTTCTCGCCCCGCGGCATGCGCCAGCGCCGCCTGCACAAGGCCTTCCTGCGCTACCATGACCCGGAGAACTGGCCTCTGCTGCGTGACGCACTGAAGAGGATGGGCCGCGCCGATCTCATCGGCAACGGCAAGCGCCACCTGGTGCCCGCCTGGCAGCCCGCCGGTACCGGCCGGGCACGCGGCAGGGGCAGACCCTTCCGCACCACCCACACCCATCCGCCCAGCGGCAGAAACCGCCGGCGACGGTAGCACCTACAGGAATTCCCCTTGACTATAATTGCCCCCATGAACGACCCATCCGACGAACGGCAGCGGGAAGGCTGGTTCTACGAGTACAGCGTGGCCGAGGAGATCGCCCACGCGGTGAGCCACGGCATCGGCATCCCCCTGAGCATCGCCGCGTTGGTGCTGCTGGTGACCTTCTCCGCCCTCTACGGGGACATCTGGCACGTGGTGAGCACCGCCATCTACGGCGTCACCCTCATCCTGCTCTTCACCGCCTCCACCCTCTACCACGGGATCCCCCACGAGAAGGCCAAGCCGATCCTGCAGAAGCTGGACCATGCCGCCATCTTTCTGCTCATCGCCGGCACCTACACCCCCTTCACCCTGGTGACCCTCAACGGGTCGATCTGGGGCTGGACCCTCTTCGGCATCGTCTGGGGCACGGCCGCGGTCGGCATCTGGATCGAGCTGGGCAACAACCGGAAACTGCAGCGCTGGTCCCTGCTGCTCTACCTGCTCATGGGCTGGGTGGTGGTGCTGGCGATGAAACCCCTGCTGGCCAACCTGGCCAGTGGCGGCCTCTGGCTACTGCTGGCGGGGGGACTGGCCTACACCCTGGGTGCGGCCATCTACGCCTGGGAACGACTGCACTGGAACCACGCCATCTGGCACCTCTTCGTGCTCGCAGGAAGCATCCTCCATTTCCTGGCGATCTTCTTCTACGTCGTTCCCGACGGAGGCTAGGGAGCCTTCTTGCAGCCTGTCCAGAGGCTCCCCGGTTCAGGCGGCCAGCCCGTGGTCCAGGTAGTCCTGCTGAATGGAAGCGTGGATGGTGTCGTAGAGTTCCCTGAGGTCGGGCCGCATGTTTTCCAGGGCAGCCTGGGTAGTGATGAAGAAGGGTGCGCGGGTGCCGTGATACTCGATATCCTGCCCTGCCCGCCTGAAAACGATGCCGGACCGCTTCAGCAGCCTCGGCAGAAAAGGCTCCATCATGGCCAGCACGTTGGTGCGACCACTCACCTCCGTCAAGGCCGTGGAGGCGAGGAAGGCCGCCACGGCGATGATGGAGAAGGTGCGCCGCTCGTGTAACGAACATCCCAGCGCTTCCACCTCCCCGAAACGGGTGGCTGCCTCCCCGGCACGCCTGCGAAATGCGCCATCCACGGCAAGCCGGGAGATCTCGCACAGGGTGGAGCGCTCCACGCCCAGCCCCCGGATGAAATCCTGGTCCAGGGCCGCCTTGCAGTATTTCTCCAGGGGCAGCGGTTCGTGGTCCAGGGCCGGGACCAACCGCACGCAACCGGCCGGGATGCCGCTGGACTTGTGGGTGATCAGGCAGGAAAGGGAATGGTCGTCGTATTCGTCGGTTTCGTATCCGTCGGGAAAACGGTCGGCGGGTTCATAGCCGAACTCTTCACAATAGACCCGGTAACGAATCCGGTAGACGTCTCGCTTCTGCGCCTGGGAATTGGCCAGGCGAACTTCGAAATACCTGAGAAAGTTTTCCGCGAGCGCGCCGACTGGCTGGGTCATCGTCTTTTCTCCGCGGCCGACAGCGAAGGCACCCCCCTCGCCCATGGGCCATTGACTCGGTTTTTAGTCTAGACCGCTTTTCCCATTGCAAGGGGTGAACCAGCTCAAAGAATCGAGGCCACGCCCGGATTCCATGGCGCCCCCCGGATTAACTGCCGGTTGCGGCATCCTCCGGCGTTGTTATGCTGTGGACCATGACCTTGTACCGAATGCCCATTTTGCTGCTCGCGCTGCTCCTGGCTCCCATGACCTGGGGCGCCACCCTGGCAGAGACCCTGGAGGAGGTCCGGCAGGGCGTGGTGGCCGTGGGGACGCTCTCCAGGGAGAAACACGACCCCAGGACCTCCCCCAGGGCACACTACCTGGGAACCGGGTTCGCCGTGGGTGCAGGTGACCTGGTGGTGACCAACTTCCATGTTCTGCCGAAGGATAAGAGCCGCTTCGTCGTCTTCTCGGGGCGCGGCGAGAAGGCGGAAGTGCATGAAACGGAGCTGCTCAAGGCGGACGAGGAGCACGATCTCGTCCTGCTGAGGATCGATGGCCGCCGGCTCAAGCCTCTGAAACTGCACGCAGGCCGCCGGCTGCGCGAAGGCGAAGAGGTCGCTTTCACCGGCTTTCCCCTGGGCATGGTGCTGGGGCTCTATCCCGTGACCCACAGGGGCATCATCTCGGCCATCACCCCTGCCGCCATTCCCGCCGGCTCTTCCCGCCGGCTCAACGCCGCACGAATCAAGCGCCTGCGAAATCCCTTCATGGTCTACCAGCTCGATGCCATCGCCTACCCGGGCAACAGCGGCAGCCCTCTCTACCTGCCGGCCACCGGGGAAGTGATCGGCGTGGTGAACAGCGTCTTCATCAAGGATTCCAAGGAGTCGGTGCTCTCCAGCCCCTCGGGCATCAGCTACGCCATTCCGGTGAAGTACGTGCACAGGCTGCTGCAATGATCTTCCGCTGGCGCAGGCGCGGTTCGAAAATCGGGGTGCTGCTGGTGTGCCGCGCCAACGTCTGCCGTTCACCCATGGCGGAAGCCCTGCTCGCGCACAAGCTCGACCTCGCCGGCCGGGCGGGGCAGATCCGCACCGACTCTGCCGGCACCGGCGCCTTTCCGGGACAGGCCGTGGACCCCAGGGCAAAGAAGGTGCTCGAAGCCGAGGGCATCCCGCTCAGGCGAAAGCGGGCGAGACCCCTCGGGCCCGACGACTTCGAGGCGCACGATTTCATCCTGGCCATGGACGGCAAGGTGCTGGAGCACCTCCACGCCCACTGCCCCGCGCCCCTTCGCGAGAAACTCCATCTCGTCACCCGCTGGTCCCCCGAGCTGGAAGGAAGCGACATTCCCGACCCCTACTACGGCAACCTGTCCGGATTCGAACGGGTCCACGGCCTGCTGGACGGGGCCCTCGACGCCTTCATCGAGAAAGCGCTGCTCCCGGCCCTGCCGCGGTGAATCCGGTTCAGCTCTGCAGGGTCCGGATGTAGTTCACCCGGTCCCAGGCCTCGGGATCGATGGCGTGCTCCTGGCAGGTGCTGCCGATGAGCTGGCGCACCGACTCGTACTCCTTCTCCTCCATCCAGCGCGCCATCTCGTCGAGGGTGCGGGAGATCACCTCCGGGCCGGACTCCAGCAACACCGAGCACATGTGGGTGACGCTGGCCCCTGCCAGCAGCAGCTTCAGCGCCTGCTCGGCGGTGTGGATGCCACCGGTGGCGGCCAGCGAGAGATCCACCTTGCAGTAGAGCCGACCGATCCAGTGCATGCGCAGCAGCGCCTCGTAGGGATGGGAGAGGTGGAGCTGCGGCTTCACCTCCAGTGTCTCCAGGTCGAGATCGGGCTGGTAGAAGCGGTTGAAGAGCACCACTCCGTCGGCGCCCGCAGCCTCCAGCTGGCGCACCAGGTACCCCAGCGAGGTGAAGTAGGGGGAGAGCTTCACGGTCACCGGGATCCGCACCTGGCCCTTGAGCTGGCGCAGGATACTCACGTACCGCTGTTCCACCGCCTCGCAGGGCTCATCCACGCCGGGCAGGAAGAAGATATTGAGCTCCAGGGCGTCGGCCCCCGCCGCCTCCAGCTCGCGGCCGTGCTCCACCCAGCCTCCCTCGGTGGCACCGTTGAGGCTGGCGATGACGGGAATCTCCAGCGCCGACTTGAGCGCCTGGAGCTGCTCCAGGTACTCGTCCAGGCCGGTCCGGTAGTCGGGGTGCAGTGGCAGGTAGCTGGAGGCCTCGCCGTGTCCCAGGTCCTGGAACTCCATGAGGCCGGTGAGCTGTTCCTCCTCGGCGAGGACCTCCTCCTCGAAGAGGGAGTACATCACCAGCGCCGCGGCGCCCGCATCCTCCAGCCGCCGCGCCATGTCCAGGTCCCGGCTCAGGGGAGAGGCGGAAGGCACCAGGGGGTTCTTCAGGTTGATGCCCAGGTAGGTGGTCTCCAGGTTCATTTTGCTTCCTCCTCCGCGTTGTCCGCGGGCAGGGACGCCAGCTGCTCGAGATGATGGTAGCGCTCCAGCACTGCCTGCTGCTCCGCCTCCAGCAGCTTCTCCGCCTCGTCGGGATGGCTGCGCCAGAGCATGGCGAAGCGGGTCTCGCTCCTGTAGTACTCCCTGAGGGGCACGCTGGGTTTCTTCGAATCGAGCTGGAGCGGATTGAGCCCCTGCTCACGCCGCCTGGGATCGTAGCGGAAGAGGGGCCAGTGGCCCGAGTTCACCGCCAGGTTCTGCTGCCGCAGGTTGTGGCTCAGGTCCACGCCGTGGGCGATGCAGGGCGAGTAGGCGATGATGAGCGAGGGCCCGTGCCAGGACTCGGCCTCCATGAAGGCGCGCAGGGTGTGCACGTCCTTGGCGCCCGAGGAGACCTGGGCCACGTAGACGTTCTCGTAGGCCATGGCGATCATCCCCAGGTCCTTCTTGGGCACCGGCTTGCCGGCGGCCGAGAACTTGGCCACGGCACCACGCGGGGTGGCCTTGGAGGTCTGGCCACCGGTGTTGGAGTAGACCTCGGTGTCCAGCACCAGCAGGTTCACATCCTTGCCCGAGGCGAGCACGTGGTCCAGGCCGCCGAAACCGATGTCGTAGGCCCAGCCGTCGCCGCCGATGATCCAAACGCTCTTGCGCACCAGGTAATCGGCGATGGAGAGCAACCGCCGCGCCCGCTCGTCGTCCAGCGTGCGCAACTGCTCCTTCAGCTTCGCCACCCGCCGGCGCTGCTCGTGGATGCCCGCCTCGTCCGACTGGTCGGCATCCAGGATGGCCTGCACCAGTTCTGCGTCGAGACGGTCGCCCAGCTGAGCCAGCAGCACCTGGCACTGGTGGATGTGCTGGTCGATGGCCAGGCGAAAGCCCAGTCCGAACTCGGCGTTGTCCTCGAAGAGGGAGTTGTTCCAGGCCGGCCCGCGCCCCTCCGGGTTGGTGGTGTAGGGCGTGGTGGGCAGGTTGCCGCCGTAGATGGAGGAGCAGCCGGTGGCGTTGGCGATGAGCATGCGGTCGCCGAAGAGCTGGGTGGCGAGGCGGATATAGGGGGTTTCGCCGCAGCCCACGCAGGCGCCGGAGAACTCGAAGAGCGGCTGGCCCAGCATGGCCGACTTCATCTTGGGCCAGGCGATCTTCTCCCGGTCGTATTCCGGCAGCTTCTCGAAGAAGGCCCAGTTGACGCGGTCCTGCTCCAGGATCTCCTCCTTGGGCACCATGTCCAGGGACTTGTGGCTGGCGTTGCTCTTGTCCCGCGCCGGGCAGACGTCGGCGCAGATGCCGCAGCCGGTGCAGTCGTCGGGGGCCACCTGGTAGGCCACGTAGAGACCGGCAAACTCCTTGCCCTTCATGGCCTGGTACAGGAAACCCTCAGGTGCCTCTTTCAGCGCCTCCTCGGTGAACACCTTGGAGCGGATGGCCGAGTGGGGACAGACGAAGGGACACTTGCCGCACTCGATGCAGAGGTCGGGATCCCACTTCGGCAGCTCCAGGGCGATGGAGCGCTTCTCCCAGGCGGCAGTGCCCAGGGGCCAGGAGCCGTCGGCGGGAATCTTCGACACCGGCAGCTCGTCCCCCTTGTCCAGGAGCAGGGTGGCGGTGACCTCGCGCACGAATTCGGGCGCCTCCTCCGGCACCGGCGGACGGAAGTCGAAGTCGCTGGAGACGCGGCCGGGCAATTCCACCTCGTGCAGGGCGTCCAGGGCGGCGTCGATGGCGGCGAAGTTGCGTTCCACGATCTTGGCCCCCTTGCGGCCGTAGGTCTTCTCCACCGCCTGCTTGATCTTCTCGATGGCTTCGTCACGCGGCAGCACACCGGAGATGGCGAAGAAACAGGTCTGCATGATGGTGTTGATGCGCCGGCCCATGCCGGTCTTCTTCGCCACGGCGTAAGCGTCGATGACCCAGAGCTTCACCCCCTTTTCCAGCATCTCCTCCTGCATGGTGCGCGGCAGGGTGTTCCACACTTCGCCGGGAGCGGCACTGGTGTTGAGCAGCAGCACGCAGCCCGGCGCCGCCTTCTCCAGCAGGTTGAAGCGCTCCACGAACTGGGGCTGGTGACAGCCAATGAAGCTCGCTTCCCCGTCGCCGATGAGGTAACTGGCGCGAATGGGACGCGGGCTGAAACGCAGGTGGGAGACGGTCACCGCCCCCGCCTTCTTGGAGTCGTAGACGAAGTAGCCCTGGACGTACTGGTCGGTCTCCTCGCCGATAATCTTGAGGGTGTTCTTGTTGGCGCTCACGGTGCCGTCGGAGCCCAGGCCATAGAAGAGGCACTGGATGACCCCCTCCATCTCCCGGTTGCGGACACCGGGATCCCACTCCAGGCTGGTGTGGCAGAGGTCGTCGTGGATGCCCACGGTAAAGTGGTTCTTCGGCCGTTCCTGGTTCAGGTTGTCGAAGACGGCGCGGATCATGCCCGGCGTGAACTCTTTGGAGGAGAGGCCGTAGCGTCCGCCCACGATGCGCGGCATGGCGGAGAACTTCTCTCCCCCTTCGCCCAGATGCTCGGCGAAGGCGGCCACCACGTCCTTGTAAAGAGGCTCGCCGGCGGCGCCGGGTTCCTTGCAGCGGTCGAGCACGGCGATGGATGTTACCGATGCCGGAACGGCAGCAATGAGGTGTTTCACCGAGAAGGGGCGGTAGAGGCGCACCCGCACCATGCCCACCTTCTCGCCGTGGCCGAGCAGGTCCTCCACGGTCTCCTCCACCGCTTCGGCGCCCGAGCCCATGAGGATCACCACCCGCTCGGCGTCGGTCGCGCCGAAGTAGTCGAAGAGGTGGTACTGCCGGCCGGTGAGTTCGGCAAGCTGGTCCATGGTCTCCTGGACGATGCCCGGCAGCGCCTCGTAGTAGGGGTTCACCGTCTCCCGCCCCTGGAAGTAGACATCGGGGTTCTGGGAGGTGCCGCGCAGCACGGGCCGGTCCGGCGTAAGCGCCCGGTTACGGTGCTCGATGAGGTAGCCGGTGTCCACCATGGCGTGGATCACCTCGTCGTCGATCACCTCCACCTTCATCAGCTCGTGGGAAGTACGGAAGCCGTCGAAGAAATGGACGAAGGGGATCTTGCCGCGCAGGGTGGCGGTCTGGGCAACGAGCGCCAGGTCCATCACCTCCTGCACCGAGCCCGAGGCGAGCATGGCGAAGCCGGTGGCGCGGGTGGCCATCACGTCGGAGTGGTCGCCGAAGATGGAGAGCGCCTGGGCCGCCAGCGAGCGTGCCGCCACGTGGATCACCAGCGGTGACAGCTCGCCGGCGATCTTGTACATGTTGGGGATCATCAGCAGCAGTCCCTGGGAGGCGGTGAAGGTGGTGGTAAGCCCTCCCGCCTGCACCGCGCCGTGCACGGCACCCGCGGCACCCCCCTCGCTCTGCA
>JALWGP010000229.1 GCA_027038775.1 Sedimenticola sp.
CCCGTCCCCCTTCCTGGTCCACCGCCACCAATAGCGGGGGGCGGCGCAGCCCGTGGATGGCGGCCACCAGCCCGGTGAGCTGGGCGGGATCCTCGTAGTTGCGGGAGAAGAGGATGACGCCGCCGGCGGCGGGGTGGAGCAGCCTCTCCCGCTCTTCCGGGGTCATCTCCGGACCCTGGAGGTCCAGCATCAGGGGACCGTGGCTCATGGCTGGGTCCTACGCGTGGATGTGAATGGGCGTTCCATTGGAAACCAGTTCAAAAAGTTCTTCTATGTCTTTGTTTTTCATTCGTATGCACCCATGGGAGACGGGCTGTCCGATGTGCGCCTCGTCGGCGGTGCCATGGATGTAGATGAATCGCCGCAGGGTATCGCAATCGCCGCCGCGGTTGAAGCCCGGCTCGTCGCCGGTGAGCCAGAGGATGCGGGTGAGGATCCAGTCGCGCCCGGGATGACGCCGGGCCAGCTCCGGGTCGTAGCGCTCTCCCGTGGGACGGCGCGCCTCGAAGACGGTACCCTCGGGACAGCCCTGGCCGATCTTGATGCGGACGTGGTGCCGGCCCCTGGGGGTGCAGCCGCTGCCCATCCGCTCGCCCGGGCCGTTGCGGGCGGTGGAGACGGGATAGCGCTGCAGCAGTTCGTCACCCCGCCACAGCTCGAGTTCCTGCCGCGACAGGGAGACTTCCATCCTCACGCGTCGTCCTTCCATGCGCTGTAGGGTACCTTGCTGAGGTTGCTGTTGTAGTAGCGGGCGTCGGTGGAGACCTCCCGGCCCAGCCAGGCCGGCTTCTCGAAGGGCTCCTCGCGGCTGGCCAGTTCCACCTCGGCCACCACCAGGCCGGCGTTCTCGCCGTGGAACTCATCGATCTCCCAGCGGTGGCCGGCATGGTGGAGGATGTGGCGGGTCTTGTGGATGATGGGACGGTGAGCCACCAGCCGCAGCAGTTCCTCCGCCTCTTCCAGCGGGATCTCGTATTCGTACTCCAGGCGGTAGATGCCGTCACGGGTGCTCTTGACACCGAGCTGTGCCCTCCCCTCGCAGATGCGTACCCGGACGGAAGACTGGGCGTCGCGGCTGAGGTAGCCCTGTTTCATCTCCATGGAGTGCTCCACCCGGTCGCGCCAGGCGTCGGAGGCGAGGAGGAACTTGCGTTCGATCTCTACGGCCATGGCGAAGGTTGCTTCATTTTTTCACGAACAACGCAATGGACTCCACGTGGGCGGTGTGGGGGAACATGTCCATCACCCCTGCCGACACCAGCCGGTAGCCGTGCTGGTGCACCAGCTCACCGGCGTCCCGCGCCAGGGTGCCGGGATAGCAGGAGACGTAGACGATGCGTTCCACCCCCATGCGGGGCAGGTGCTCCAGCACCTCGAGGGCGCCGCTGCGCGGCGGATCGAGGAGCGCCTTCTGGAACCCTTCCTTCAGCCAGGGCTCCTGCTCGAGGGGTTCGTAGAGGTTGGCCACGTGGAAACGGACGTTCTCCAGGGCGTTGCGCTCGGCGTTGGCGCGGGCGCGGGCCACGAGCCCGGCATCGCCCTCGACGCCCGTCACCTCCCCCGCCCGGGTGGCCAGCGGCAGGGTAAAGTTGCCCACGCCGCAGAAGAGGTCCAGTACCCGGTCTTCCGGCCCTGGTTGCAGCAGTTCCACGGCGCGGGCCACCATCTGGCGGTTGATTTCGGTGTTCACCTGGGTGAAGTCGGAGGGTTCGAAGTGGATCTCCAGGCCGAAGTCGGGCAGGCGGTAGTGGAGGTCCGCCGGCTCGTCCAGGGGGGTCACCGTCTCCGGGCCGCCGGGCTGGAGATAGAAGATGAAATCGTGCTCCCGGCCGAAACGACGCAGCTTCTCGCGGTCTTCCCCGGTGAGGGGCTCGAGGTTGCGCAGGATGAGGACGCAGCGCTCGTCGTCCATGGCCACTTCGATCTGGGCGATGCGGTGGGGAATGGAGAGGCTGCCGATGAGGGCCGAGAGGTCCAGCAGGACGTGGCCCACCTTGGGGTGGAGCACCTCGCACTGCTCCAGGGTGGCGATGAAGTTGGAGCCCCGTTCGCGGAAGCCCACCAGCACCCGCCCCTTCTTCGGCACATGCTTCACCCCAAGGCGCGCCTTGCGGCGGTAGCCCCAGGGGGATGGGTTCACCAGGGGCGGCAGGATCTCTTCGGGTTCCACCTTGCCCAGGTGGGTGAAGGCCTCCAGCAGGGTCTGCTGCTTGTACTCGATCTGGGCGGCGGGATCCAGGTGCTGCAGCGAGCAGCCGCCGCAGAGGCCGAAGTGGGGGCAGTGCGGTTCCACCCGCTGCGGGCTGGGCTCGAGCACCTCCACCACCTCGCCCTCGTCGCGGTTGCGGCGCACCGCGGTGTAGCGGAAGCGCACCCGCTCTCCCGGCAGGGCGCCATGGATGAAGGTGACCTTGTCGTTCACCCGGGCCACGCCGCGGCCGTCGTGGGAGAGGCTGTCGATCACCGCCTCCGCCGGCTCCTGCGGCAGCCGCTGCCGCCTCCTGCGCCGTGCCATCAGGCGGCAGGCTCCGGTTTGGGGTCGAAGACGCCGGTGGAGAGGTAGCGGTCGCCGCGGTCGCAGACGATGGCCACCAGCACCGCGTTCTCCACCTCGCGGGAGAGTTCCAGCATGGCGGCCACGGCGCCGCCGGAGGAGATGCCGCAGAAGACCCCCTCTTCCGCCGCCAGGCGGCGCGCCGTCTCCTCGGCCTCCTCCTGCGAGACGTCCATCTCCCGGTCCACCAGGGCGGGATCGAAGATGGCAGGCAGGTACTCCTTCGGCCAGCGGCGGATGCCGGGGATCTGGGCGCCCTCCTCGGGCTGCACGCCGATCACCTGCACCCCGGGGTTCTGTTCCTTCAGGTAGCGGCCCGTGCCCATGATGGTGCCCGTCGTGCCCATGGCGCTGACGAAGTGGGTGACGGTGCCGTCGGTGTCGCGCCAGATCTCGGGACCGGTGCCGCGGTAGTGGGCCAGTGCGTTGTCGGGATTGTCGAACTGGTTGAGCAGGTGGCCCTCGCCCCGGCGCGCCATCTCCAGCGCCAGGTCGCGCGCTCCCTCCATGCCGTCGGTCTCGGGCACCAGGATCAGCTCGGCACCGTAAGCCGCCATGGCCGCCTTGCGCTCCATGGTCATGTTGTCGGGCATGATCAGCTGCATGCGGTAGCCGCGCATGGCCGCCACCATGGCAAGGGCAATGCCGGTGTTGCCACTGGTGGCCTCGATCAGGGTGTCTCCGGGGCGAATCTCGCCACGCCGTTCCGCCTCGCGGATCATGCTCAGCGCCGCCCGGTCCTTCACCGAA
>JALWGP010000230.1 GCA_027038775.1 Sedimenticola sp.
GACTGTTAATCCGTGGGTCGCTGGTTCGAGCCCAGCTGGCGGAGCCAAATATCCGGAAGGCCGACAACCCTGTTGTCGGCCTTCGTTTTTTCCAGGGAATCACAATGGGTTGCGGAACCGCTTTCCTGCTGGACATGGACGGCGTCCTCTACCACGGCGACCGGGCCCTGCCCGGGGCGCGGGAGTTCCTGGACGCCATCTCGGACCATCCCCACCTGTTCCTGACCAACAATCCCGCCCGTCCGCCCGGGGAGGTTGCGAAGAGGCTGCAGGCGATGGGACTGGGCGAAATCCCCAGGGAACGGATCCTCACCACCGCCGAAGCCACGGCCCGTTGGCTGAGCCGGGAAAAGCCCGGATTCCGCTACTTCGCGGTGGGCGGTCACGGCCTGCATCAGGCGCTCGCGGAAGCCGGCACGGAAGATCCCGAACAGGCCGACTTCGTGGTGGTGGGCGAAGGACCGGGGCTGGATTTCGACAGCCTGACCACGGGCATCAACCTGATCCTCTCCCGCGGTGCCCGCCTGGTGGCCACCAACCCGGATGCCACCGTGGACGACTGGCACGAAGGGAAGCACCGGGTGCTGCCGGGCTGCGGCGCCCTCGTCGCCCCCTTCGAGGTGGCCACGGAAAGAGAGGCGGTGGTGATCGGCAAGCCGGAACCCCTGCTCTACCGGATGGCCATGGAACGCCTGGATTCCACCCCCGAAGCGTGCGTCATGGTGGGCGACCGCCCCGACACCGACATCACCGGCGCCGCCAGGCTGGGCATGCGGACGGCCCTGGTGCGCACGGGACGCTTCCCGCCCGGCGCACCCTGGCCGGATCCCCTGCTCCGGCCGGACTGGGACGTTGCTTCCCTGGAGGCGCTCACCGCCGCGTTCCGGGAGGCGGGGGTGCTCCGGTGCTGACCCAGCCATGAGTCTGTTTGCTGTTCGGCCCGGGGGCGGGCCTCCTACGCCATGAGGTAGGAGCGGCGCCCCCGCCGCGAATGGTGGAAGCTCGCCCCGGGGCATCAGGACGTAGAAGCGGCGCCCCCGCCGCGAATGGTGGAAGTTCAGCCCGTGGACAGGCCTCCCGCCTTACGATGCGTGGCCAAAGAACTCGAGCACCTGCTCCAGCTCCCGCGTGCGGGCAAAGTCCGGCATGGCGTCGAGAAAGGTGTGGCCGTAGGCGTTCTGCAGCAGGCGCGGGTCGCACACCACCAGCACGCCGCGATCGGTGACATCGCGAATCAGCCGGCCCGCCCCCTGTTTCAGGGCGATCACCGCCTGGGGCACCTGGTACTCGGTGAAGGGATTGCCGCCGCGCCTGCGGATGGCGTCGAGGCGGGCCTTGAGCACGGGGTCGCCGGGCGAGGCGAAGGGCAGCTTGTCGATCACCACCAGGGAGAGGGCCTCACCGCGCACGTCCACCCCCTCCCAGAAGCTGGAGGTGCCCAGCAGCACGGCGTTGCCCGCCTCCACGAAGCGCTCCACCAGCTCCGCCCTGGGGGCGCTGCCCTGCACCAGCAGCGGCAGCTCCGTGCGCCCCTCCAGCCAGCGGGCCGCGGCCTGCAGGGCCCGGTGGCTGGTGAAGAGGAGGAAGGCGCGACCCCGGCTCACCTCCAGGATGGGCAGCACCGTCTCCATCACCCGCTCGGTGTAGTCGGGGGCGCTGGGCCTGGGCAGCCCGCGGGGCACGAACCAGAGCGCCTGCCGCCGGTAGTCGAAGGGGCTGTCCCAGCGCTCGGTGCGCGCCTCCTCGATCCCCATCTGGCGCTGGAAGTGCTCGAAGCTCTCCCCCACCGCCAGGGTGGCCGAGGTGAAGATCCAGGCAGCGGGGTGGCAGGCCATCTGCTCGCGGAAGAGGCCGGCCACCTCCAGCGGCGTGCTGGTCAGGCGCAGGCTGTGGGTGTGCACCTCGAACCAGCGGACCTCCGCCCCGCCTTCCTCGTCGCAGATCCGCTCCAGCAGGGCCATCAGGCCGAGGGCACGGTCACGGCAGCTGTCCAGCCCCTTGCCCCGCCCGGAAACGGCATCGAGCATCCCGTGCAGGGTCTCCAGCTCGCGGCGCAGGTACTCCAACCCGCGGCCCACGTCGGGGTCGCCGGCCACCTCCTCCCAGGCACCGCGCTGCCCGTCCTCACCGAAGGCCAGGCGGAAGTCCCGGGCCGCCTTCTCCAGATGGTCCACCTGCTCCAGCAGCTTCGGCAGGTCGCCCGCCTCCTTCACGTACTCGGCGCGGGTATCCCGGCACAGCTCGAGAAACTGGCGGGTACCCACGGAGACCCCGAAGAAGGTGCTGGCCACCTCGGGCAGCTGGTGCGCCTCGTCGATGACGTAGGCGTCGGCCGCCGGCAGCAGCTCGCCGAAACCCTCGTCGCGGATGGAGAAGTCGGCACAGAGCAGGTGGTGGTTGACCACCACGATCTCCGCCTCCTGCGCCCTCCTGCGCGCCTCCACCAGGTGGCAGCGATCGTAGGCCGGGCACTCGCTGCCCAGGCAGTTGTCGCTGGTGGAGGTGACGAGGGGCCACACCGGCGTCTCCTCCGGCAGTTCCGCCAGCTCCACGATGTCGCCGGTGCGTGTGCGGTGGGACCACTGCTGTACCTGGCGCAGGTGCCGCGCCACCTCGCGGCGGTGGCCACGGGGATCGAGCAGGGCGAGCTCGAGCCGATGGAGGCAGAGGTAGTTGGCGCGCCCCTTGAGCAGTGCCACCTTGACCGGGCTGGCAAGGGCCTCCTTCAGCAGGGGCAGGTCGCGCTGGAAGAGCTGGTCCTGGAGGTTGCGGGTGCCGGTGGAGACGATCACCTTGCGGCCCGAGAGAAGGGCCGGCACCAGGTAGGCGAAGGTCTTGCCGGTGCCGGTGCCCGCCTCCGCTACCAGGCGCTCCCGCCCGGCCATGGCCTCGGCCACCGCCTCGGCCATCTCCTGCTGCTGGGGCCGCCAGGAGAAGCCGGGAAGGTTCCGCGAGAGGATCCCCTCCGGTCCGAGTACTTCCTCGATATCGGGCATCAGCGGTGGGCGTTGGCCCGGGCGATGATGCGGTCGTTGTCGGCCTTGAGGACGGCGTCACCGCCGGCCAGCGCCTTCGACTTGGCCGCCAGCCCCGCCGCCTGGGTGTAACGCCCCTGTTCCAGGCGCACGTGGGCCAGCCGGTTCCACACCAGGGCGTTGCCCGGTTCGATGCGCACCGCACGCTCGAGAGTGTTGGCGGCGCCCACCAAGTCGCCCGCCGCCTGCTGCTTCCGGGCCCGCTCCAGCAAGGCGCGCACCGCCTTCGCCGGCTGGGGCCGGGCCTGCGCCACCTGCGCCGGCGGG
>JALWGP010000231.1 GCA_027038775.1 Sedimenticola sp.
CGGTAGTCGTTGGCCTCCTCCTTGGTGCGCATGGAGCGGGTCTCGTCCTTCTGGGCGTCGTAGAGGCGGGTTTCCTGCACCACTTCGCCACCCGACTCCAGCACGTCGATCTGGCGCTCCACCTCGAAGTCGATGGCCCGCTCGAGAAAGCGGAAGGAGTTGAGGTTCTTCAGCTCGGTGCGGATGCCGAATTCCTCCTGGCCCACCGGGCGCACCGAGACGTTGGCATCCATGCGGAAGGAGCCCTCCTGCATGTTGCCGTCGCAGATGCCCAGGTAGGTGACGATCTGGTGGATCTTCTTGGCGTAGGCCACCGCCTCTTTCGCCGAGCGCAGGTCGGGCTCGGAGACGATCTCCAGCAGGGGGGTGCCGGCGCGGTTGAGGTCGATGCCGGTGTAGCCGTGGAAGTCCTCGTGCAGGGACTTGCCGGCGTCCTCCTCCAGGTGGGCGCGGGTGACGCCGATGCGCTTGCGCTCGCCGTTCTCCAGCAGGATCTCCACGTGGCCGCGGCCCACGATGGGCAGCTCGTACTGGCTGATCTGGTAGCCCTTGGGCAGGTCGGGGTAGAAATAGTTCTTGCGCGCAAAGACCGAGCGGCGGGCGATCTCCGCCTCGATGGCGGTGCCGAAGAGCACCGCCTTGCGCACCGCCTGCTCGTTGAGCACCGGCAGCACGCCGGGAAAGCCCAGGTCCACCAGGCAGGCCTGGGTGTTGGGCTCGGCGCCGAAGCGGGTGGAGGCGCCGGAGAAGATCTTGGACCGGGTGGTGAGCTGGGCATGGATCTCCAGCCCGATGACGGTTTCCCACTGCATGATCAGTACCCCTCCGGCGCCTGCAGGTGCCAGTCGGTGGCCCGCTGCAGCTGGTGCGCCACGTTCAGCAGCCGTGCCTCGTCGAAGTAGTTGCCGATGAGCTGGAGCCCGGCAGGCAGCCCACCGACCCGGGGCGCCGGCATGGAGAGCGCCGGCAGGCCTGCCAGGTTGACGGCGATGGTGTAGATGTCCGACAGGTACATGGAGACCGGGTCGCTCGACTTCTCGCCCAGCCGGAAGGCGGTCTCGGGCGAGGCGGGGCCGAGGAGCAGGTCCGCCTGTTCGAAGGCCTTGCGGAAGTCGTCGGCGATCACCTGGCGCACCTGCTGCGCCTTGAGATAGTAGGCGTCGTAGTAGCCCGCCGAGAGGGCATAGGTGCCGATCATGATGCGCCGCTTCACCTCGGCGCCGAAGCCTTCCGAACGGCTGCGCTTGTAGAGGTCCTCCAGGTCCTTCGGATCCTTGCAGCGGTGGCCGAAGCGCACGCCGTCGAAGCGCGCCAGGTTGGAGGAGCACTCCGCCGGCGCCACCACGTAGTAGGCGGCCACCGAGTACTTCGAGTGGGGCAGGGAGACCTCCACCCGCTCGGCGCCGAGTTTCTTCAGCTCCGCCATGGCCTGCTCCATGGAAGCGGCCATCTCGCTGTCGAGCCCCTCCTCGAAGAACTCCTTCACCACGCCCACCTTCAGGCCGTCCAGGGGCTGTTCCAGGGCGGCCAGGTAGTCGTCCACGGGACGCTCCGCCGAGGTGGAGTCCTTCTCGTCGAAGCCGGCCATGGCGGAAAGCAGCAGGGCGCAGTCCTCGGCGCTGCGCGCCATGGGACCGGCCTGGTCCAGGCTGGAGGCGAAGGCGATCATGCCCCAACGGGAGACGCGGCCGTAGGTGGGCTTGAGGCCGGTGATGCCGCAGAAGGCCGCCGGCTGGCGGATGGAGCCGCCGGTGTCGGTGCCGGTGGCCGCCGGCGCCAGGCGCGCCGCCACCGCCGCCGCCGAGCCCCCGGAGGAGCCGCCGGGCACCCGCTCGGTGTCCCAGGGGTTCCTCGCCGGGCCGTAATAACTGGTCTCGTTGGAAGAGCCCATGGCGAACTCGTCCATGTTGGCCTTGCCCAGCATCACCATGCCGGCGCCGGCCAGCTTCTCCACCACGGTGGCGTCGTAGGGGGAGACGAAGTTGTCCAGCATGAAGGAGCCGCAGCTGGTCTTCACCCCCTTGGTGCAAAAGATGTCCTTGTGGACCAGGGGAATGCCGGTGAGCGGCCCCGCCTCGCCCTTCTGGATGCGCTCGTCGGCGGCGCCCGCCTGCAGCAGCGCCTCCTTGTCGCAGACGGTGACGAGGCTGTTGAGGTCGTGGTCGAAGGTCCGGATGCGCTGGAGGAAGTGTTCGGTCAGCTCCACGCTGCTGAACTCGCCGGCGGCCAGCCCCGCGGCCAGTTCCCGCAGGCTCTTCTGGTGCAGGTCGCTCATTCGATCACCTTCGGCACGAGGTAGAGCCCGTTCTCCACCAGGGGCGCCACGGCCTGGTACGCTTCGCGGCGGTTCTCCTCGGTCACCACGTCGGGGCGCAGCCGCTGAGCCATCTCCAGGGGGTGGGCCATGGGGGGGATGCCGGCGGTGTCCAGCGCTTCCATCTGCTCCACCAGGTGCAGGATCCCCGCCAGCTCGCCACGCAGGGGCTCCAGCTCCTCCTCGGCCACGGCCAGGCGGGCCAGGTGGGCGATCTTCTCCACGTCGTCGCGTTCCAGGGTCATGATGTCCGCTTCCGGGCTGTTGCAGGAAAGGGAGGGAAAACTAGCACAAATCGCGCCGGTTTACATCCACGGGACGCTGCTCGCAGCCAGCCGCCCCGGAGCGGACCCAGTCGCAAAATCAAGGAGCTACCCGACATTTTCCCCCTCTCGGGGAAAACCCCCCTTGCCCCGGGTGGGGCCTGTTGATAGATTAGCGCTCTCGACTCCCGCGGGCCGCCGACGGCAGGCCCCGGTTTTCATTACGCTTTCCCGACTTTTCCCCAGGTCGCTCCGGCGGCTGCTCGAACGGATTTTGTTGATGCTTTTCAGACGTCTGCGCGGATTCTTCTCCAACGATCTTTCCATCGATCTGGGCACGGCCAACACCCTGATCTACGCGCGGGACCAGGGCATCGTGCTCAACGAGCCCTCGGTGGTGGCCATCCGCGAGGACCGCAGCCGCGGCATGAAGGCGGTGGCGGCGGTGGGCGAGGACGCCAAGAAGATGCTGGGCCGCACCCCGGCCAACATCACCGCCATCCGGCCCATGAAGGACGGCGTCATCGCCGACTTCACGGTGACGGAGAAGATGCTCCAGTACTTCATCCACAAGGTGCACGAGAGCCGCCTGATCCGGCCCAGCCCGCGGGTGCTCATCTGCGTCCCCTGCGGCTCCACCCAGGTGGAGCGGCGCGCCATCAAGGAGTCGGCCGCCGGCGCCGGCGGCCGACTCCTTGATGGCGCGCCGCTCCACCT
>JALWGP010000232.1 GCA_027038775.1 Sedimenticola sp.
GCTCCACCAGCTGCGCGGGCGGGTGGGGCGCGGCAGCGTCGAGAGCCACTGCGTGCTCCTCTACCATCCGCCCCTGGGCGAGCAGGCGCGTGAGCGGCTGGCGGTGATGCGCGAGACCACGGACGGTTTCCTCATCGCGCAGAAAGACCTGGAGCTGCGCGGGCCGGGCGAAATCCTGGGGGTGCGCCAGGCGGGCGAGATGCAGTTCCGGGTGGCCGACCTGCTGCGCGACCGGCACCTGCTCGACGAGGTACGCGAGGCGGCCGACTGGCTGCTGGAGCGCGCGCCGGGGAACACCCGGCCGCTCATCCACCGCTGGCTGGGTGGCGCGACCCGTTACGCCCAGGCATGATGAAGGCGTTTCAGAGCGTGAAGCCGGCTGGTTTCCCCGCGCTGAACTTGGACTCGAGGTAGTTGAGCTTGCCCAGCCAGACGGGCACGGGATCGGGCACGCCGAGCAGATAGCCCTGGCCGAAATCCATCTCCAGGGCCTCCAGCCTGTCGGCCTGCTCCACCGTCTCGATGAATTCCACCACCGTCTGCAACTCCAGTTCCCGCGCCATCTTCTGCGTGATCTGCATGATGCGCTCGCTGGCCGGGTTCACGGAGAGGGTGCGGGTGAGGGAGCCGTCGAGCTTCAGGTAGCGGATGGACCCGTCCAGCGCCAGCTCGATCACCGTTTGCAGCGTGGAGTAGCCGGTGCCGAAGTCGTCAATGGCGAAGTGGATGTCGTGCTTGCGGTGGAGCTCCTCCACCAGCATCCGCCGTTCCAGCAGCACCTGTTCGGTGAGCTCGATGATCACCTCGAAACCCTGCAGGGGTCCCTTCAGCGCGGCCACCAGCTCCTCCACGTAGGCCGGTTGGTCCAGGGAGGCGGAAGAGGCGTTGATGAAGAGTCGCCGGGTGATGCGGGAGAGCGCATCGGCCTGGCGGACCACGGCCCGCAGCACCAGGCGATCGAAGTCGGTGACCAGCCCCATGGTGATGATGTCGTCGATGAAGAGCCCGGCGCTGATGTACTCCCCGTTCTCGCGGAAGCGGCCCAGCACCTCGAAGGCGTGGATGTGGCGCCGGTCGTCCAGGGTCACCAGGGGCTGGATGAAGATGTCGGTGGACTCCTCGGTGAGCTTTCCGCGCAGGTCCACCGACTTGCGGTACTGCTCCCGGAGCCACCGGAACATGCGCTCGGTGCGCTCCTCCCCCACCTCCAGGTGGTGGCTGCCTCCACGCGCCTCTTCGGTGAGGTAGCGCACCAGCAGGTGGAGGTTCTCCGTGGTGAGGTCGCTCAGGTAGGTGAGCTCGATGCCGTGGTGGACCAGGCCGATCTCCACGGGCAGCCCCTGGGGCTCCCCGGCGTTGACCTTCCTGCACACCCGCTCCAGCAGCGATTCCAGGGGGCCGGGTTCCGTGTCGAATCCAACGAGGTAGAAGTCGCCGGCGATGCCGCGGGTGAAGTACATCCAGGACGGGTGCGCTTCAAACTCCTGCTGCAGCACCTCTTCCACCCGCGCCAGGGCGCGGTCTCCCACCTCGTTGCCGTAGAGCCGGTTGATCTTGCCCAGCTGGGCCAGGTTGATGACGCAGAAGAACTTTCTCCCCGGCAGGTAGAGGGCCGCCTGCAGGAAGTCGAAGAAACGACGCACGCGGTTGGTCTGCCCCTCCAGGTAGAGCATGCTGAGGAGGTGGAGCAGCTCGGCCACCTTCTTCACCACCTCCTGGTAGGCGATGTAGGCCTGCTCGTGGCGCCCGGCGGCGAGCATGGCGTAGAGCAGGCTCGCCTGCTGGTGGATGAGGCGATGCTGCTCCATCAGCTGGTCGCACAGCTTCAGGTCGAGGCAGATGAGCAGGCTCTCGGGGTAGCGCAGGGCGCGGGCGAACTCGCTCCGGTCGGCCGGCTCCAGCGGGAAGCCGGCGAGGTCTTCGCGTATGGCCCTGCGCACCTGCTCCAGCCAGTCCAGGTAGATGCGGATCAGGGTCTTGCCCTGCATGACGTTCTCCGGCAGCTTCCGGGCCGAGGCCGTCTCCAGCAGCAGGTATTGGCGGGCCGTCTCGCGCTTGGCCGCCTCGAACAGGCGGTCGATCTCCTGGTAGTGCTCCAACGGGTCGGGCATGTTGGAGGCCACCAGCCAGATCAGCCGCTGCTTGAGGTGGTTGAAGCTGCCCATGAGCAGGGCAAAGGGGGTCTTCTGCTGGAAGTGCTTTCCGGCCAGGTCGCGCGCGGCCCAGGCGATTTCCGCGCCCTCCTCGAGGAAGTGCTCCAGGAGGTGCCGGAAGCCGCTTAGCAGCGCCGCCTCCTGTTTCTCGTCGATCAGGGCGCCCAACGCCCCGTACTGGTCGTGAAACCGGTGCAGGCTGAGAATCAGCTCGTCGATCTGGTGGGGTGTGATGTGCAGAACGTGATCCTTCACAAGGGGTGGTGGGAGCGCTCGGGCGGGGTCAATTGGATTATCGTTCCATTCCATCACGAAACGGGAAAGTATTGCAATCTTTAATAGCCGATAACAGGATGCCAGCGGAAAATCATGATTCGTAATCAAGTGGACCCCTGTGTCTGCCGCAGGTGCGTCGCCCCCGCCGCGAATGTTTGGAGTTCGGCCCGGGGGCGGGCCTCCTACGGGTAGGAGCGGTGCCCTCGCCGCGAACGGCCCGGGAACCGGACGGCGGCAATCCACGTCAAGGGATTCCTTAATAATTGGGTGGCCCAGCCGAAACAGGTGGAACGCCCGGGTAGAATTAAAATGCCGGGTCAAGGGGGTTGTCTTCCAAAATGGGGCCGCTCAACCGGCTTTCGCTGCGCAACAAGTTTCTCGTCATTCCCCTGATCGGGGCGTTGACCCTGCTGCTGCCGGTGGCCGGCGTCTGGTTCTCGATGCAGTGGCTGGAGCGGGAGATGGTCCGTCTCGAGCAGCAGGATCTGGGGCGGGCCGAAAGGCTTGTGGTGCTGAACGCCCGGTTCAACGACCACCATGCACGCCTGATGGGATTGTTCCGCGCTGTGGACGGCCGGGTTCCCGAAGAAGAGACGGTGGCGGAGGAACGCAACCGTCTCGCTTCCGAGATCGTGTGGATCGCGCGCCACCTCACGGAGGAGCTCGAAGGGGCGGATGGCGTGCTGGCCGGGTTGTGGCAGACGGGAGCCCTGCCCGAGCTCCTGTCCGCCTACCGAGCGGAGGTCCTCGCCGTGCTGGAGCGGTTGCCGGCGGACCGGGAAGGAGCCGGACGCCACCTGCTGGAGGCCGAGCGGATCTACCACCAGGTGGTGCCCTACTTCATGGCCCTGATGGACACCCTGCGCGCCGATACGGCGGCGAGCATCCGCAGGATCGGGGAGCGCGCCGGGCATCACCGTTTCTTCTTCACGGCCGCCTTCCTGCTCGCCTTCCTGACCATGGTCTTCCTGGCCATCCTGCTCTCCGGCCTGCTGTCGCGGGACCTGCGCGCCGCCATCGGGGCGATGCGGCGGCTGGCCCGGAACGAGCGGGAGGTGCGCCTGCCGCCCCTGGACTCCTCTCCCGAGGTGAACGCGCTGGTCGACGGTCTCGAGGCGTTCCGTGCCTCGCTGGAGGAGCTGGACAGCCGGGCACTGGAGCTCCAGGCGCTCAACCGGGAGCTCAAGCAGGAGATCCGGGACCGGCGCCTGTTGGAGAAGGAGCTGCGCCTCACCTCCTGCGTCTTCGAGCACAGCCGCGAGGGCATCATGATCACCGACGTGGATGGCCACATCCTGCGGGTCAACCGCGCCTTCACCCGGATCACCGGCTGGAAGCAGGAAGAGGTGGTGGGCAAGACCCCGCGGCTGTTGCGCTCGGACCGGCACGATGAGGAGTTCTACCGGGCCATGTGGCAGTCGCTGTTGGAAGAGGGGGCCTGGCAAGGCGAGATCTGGAACCGGCGCCGGAACGGTGAGGTCTATCCCGAGTGGCGCAACATCAGTGCGGTGGTGGACGCCAAGGGACGGACCACCCACTACATCAGCGTATTCGCCGACATCTCCGAGAAGAAGCGCTCGGTGGAACACATCGAGCGGCTGGTCTACCACGATCCGCTCACGGGGCTGCCCAACCGTACCCGGCTGATCGAGAGCCTGGGCAAGGTACTGAAGGAGGCGCAGGCGGCCGACCGCAAGGTGGCCCTGCTTTTTCTCGACCTGGACCGTTTCCAGCTCACCAACGACACCCATGGCCACAGTTTTGGCGACCGGCTGTTGCAGGAGGTGGCCGACCGGCTCTCGCAGGAGGCGGGCGTTCACCACCTCCTGGCGCGCACCGGCGGTGATGAGTTTGCCCTAGTGCTCGATACGGTGGACTCGGTGGAGGAAGTTCGGCTGCTGGCCGGGCGCCTGCTGCGGCGGATCTCGCAGCCCATGGAGCTGGACGGGCACGCCGTCTACATCACCGCCAGCATGGGCATCAGCCTCTTCCCGGACCACGGCGGCCATGCACCCGTGCTGCTGAAGAATGCCGACGTGGCCATGTACCGCGCCAAGGAGCGCGGCGGCGACACCTGGCAGTTCTACGAGCGGGAGATGCACGAGGACGTGTCGAGGCGGCTGGAGCTGGAGACCGGCCTGCGCCGCGCCCTGGAACAGGGAGAGTTGCTGCTCCACTACCAGCCGCTGGTGGACCTGGAGCGGGAGGAGATCGTCGGCGTGGAGGCGCTGGTGCGCTGGCAGCACCCCAGGTTCGGCATGGTCCCGCCCGACCGGTTCATCCCCATCGCCGAGGAGACCGGGCTGATCGCCTCCATCGGCAAGTGGGTGACCCGGACCGCCTGCGCCCAGCTTGGCGCCTGGCTTGCGGCGGGCATCCGGCTGCAGCGGATCAGCATCAACCTTTCCGGCAGGGAGTTCCAGGAGTCCGAGGTGGTGGAGCGTCTTACCCGGATCGCCTGGGAGGAGGGCATTCCCCCCAGCCACGTGGAGCTGGAGATCACCGAGACCTTCCTCATGGCGCAGCCGGAGCAGAGCATCGAGGTGCTGGAGGCGCTCAAGACCCACGGCTTCCGCTTGGCCATGGACGACTTCGGCACCGCCTACTCGTCGCTGAGCTACCTCAAGCGGTTTCCCCTGGACCGCCTCAAGATCGACCGCTCCTTCATCCGGGATATCCCCGCCGATCCGGACGATGTGGCTATTACCCAGACCATCATCGCCATGGCCCGGCAGCTGGGCCTGGCGGTGATCGCCGAAGGGGTGGAGACGGAGCAGCAGGCGGAGTTCCTACGGCGCAATGGCTGTTCCGAATGCCAGGGCTATCTCTTCGCCCGGCCCATGCCCGCCGAGGCGCTGACCCCCCTGCTGCAGAATCCGGAGGCCCTGTTCACGGCCGTCCGGCAGCAGCACAACGGCTGAGGCCCCGGCCCCTCGCCCCGTCTCTTAAGCCTGCCCCGGCAGCGCCGATAACCGGTGTGAACGCGGAAGACCCCGCGGCAGGCGCTATGAGGAGAGAGATCTTGGAGACCGATTTTCTCGACCAGGTCCGCTTCGTGACCGTCGAGTCCACCGACCCGGGCGACCGTCCGCTCGATGAGATACTTGGCGGCTACGGGTTGGACGCCGTGCCCGCCACCGGCGAGCCGGCGGTGGCGGACGAGCTGGACCGCCACGAGATCGTGGTGCTGGTGGCGGACCTGCAGGCGCGTGGCGTCGACACCTTCGGCCTGGTGAAGCGCATCAAGCGGCGGAAGCATTACGTGCCCGTGATCCTTGTCACCAAGCTGGACGACGTTAACCTGCCGCTGGCCGTGACCGAACTGCACGTGGGCCACTACGTGCCCAAGCCGGTGGATCCCGACCGGCTCATGGCCGAGGTGACCCGGTGCACGGGCTACCTCCACGAGCGACTCGAGCGGGAGCGCATGGCGGCGGAGGAACGGGCCATCGGTGCGTTGTTGCGGTTGTCGCTGCAGCCCATCGCCCTGCAGGAGTACCTGCAGGCCGCGCTGGAGCTGCTGCTGCAGGCGGTCACCTGGCTCAGGATCCTGCCCAGGGGCGCCATCTTCCTGGCGCGAGAGGGAGAGGGGGGCGGCTATCTCAATATGGTCGCCCAGTACCAATTGAGCCCGGAGCTGCACGGCCTCTGCGCCCGCGTGGAATTCGGCCAGTGTCTCTGCGGCCGCGCCGCCGAGTCGAAGGAGATCCAGTTCGCCGCCTGCCTCGACCACCGCCACGAGATCCGCTTCGAGGGGATCCAGCCCCACGGCCACTACAATGTGCCCCTGCTGCACGAAGGGCGGACCATCGGCGTCATCGTCTTCTACCTGCCCCACGGGCACCGGCCGCTGTTCCACGAGGAGGCCTTCCTGCGCAGGGTGGCGGACACCCTCAGCATGGGCATCATCCGCCGTACCCAGTCCAGCGCGCTGAAGGAGGCAGTGAGCGCCGCCAGCCAGGCCGTGGGCCAGCTGGAGAGCATCACCCGCAACCTCTCCGGCATTATCTTCCGGCGCATCGACCACCCGGACGGCCGGGTGGAGTACCCCTACATCAGTTCCTCGGAGAAGGAGCTGGGGTTCTTTCCCTCCCGGCTGCTCAAGGAGGGACTCTTGGAGGGGTTCGAGCTCGTGCACCTGTCCGACCGGGAGGGCGTGCGGGATGCAATGGCGAGGGCAGCCGAAAAGATGGCTCCCATGTCCACGGATTTCCGCCTGCTGCTGGAAAACGGTGATACCCGCTGGATGCACTGCAGCGCCTATCCCACGCGGCTGGACGATGGTGCCATTCGCTGGGATGGCCTGCTGCTGGACGTGGAGGACCGCAAGTCGCTGGAGGCCCAGCTGGTGCAGTCGCAGAAGCTGGAGGCGGTGGGCCAGCTGGCCGCCGGCATCGCCCACGAGATCAATACGCCCACCCAGTACGTCTCGGACAATACCCATTTTCTCCAGGAGTCCTTCGAAGAGCTGTTCGGCCTCATCGGCGAGTACCGCAGGCTGGTGGAGGCGGCGCAGGAGGGGGCCCCGGACCGTGAGCTCATCGAGCGGATCCTGCGGCTCGAGGAGGAGGTGGACCTGGAATATCTCGAGGAAGAGATCCCGCAGGCGCTGGAGCAGGCGATGGAGGGGCTCAGGAAGATCGCCACCATCGTGCGGGCCATGAAGGAGTTCTCCCACCCGGGATCCGAGGACCGAGAGGCCATCGACGTCAACAAGTTGCTGGCCAACACGGTGACCATCTCGCGTAACGAGTGGAAGTACGTGGCCGAGGTGGAGATGACGCCGGAGGAGGGGCTCCCTCCCGTGATGGGCTTCTCCAACCAGCTCGGCCAGGTCTTCCTGAACCCCATCGTCAACGCGGCCCACGCCATCGCCGGGGCGGGGGGGGAGAAGCTCGACGTGGAGGGGCGCATCCGGGTCTCCACCCGGCTCATCGGAAGGGAGCTGGAGGTGCGCATCGAGGACAATGGCCCTGGCATTCCCGAGGAGCTGAGGGACAAGGTCTTCAACCCCTTCTTCACCACCAAGGAGGTGGGCAAGGGGACGGGGCAGGGGCTGGCCATCGCCCACGACATCGTCAAGAAGCACGGCGGCGTCCTGTCACTGGAAGATGCGCCGGGTCACGGAGCGCTCTTCATCATCCGCCTGCCGGTGGCCGGGCTCGGCGCGGAGGCGGCGGTATGAGGAACATCCTCTTCGTGGACGACGAGCAGATGGTGCTCGACGGCCTCCGGCGCATGCTCAGGCCCATGCGCAAGGAGTGGAACATGCGCTTCGTCGACAGCGGGCGCAAGGCGCTCCAGCTGATGGAGAAGGAGCACTTTGACGTCATCGTCAGTGACATGCGGATGCCGGAGATGGACGGGGTGACCCTGCTCAACGAGGTGCGCAGCCGCCATCCCGACGTGATCCGGCTGGCCCTGTCCGGCCACTCCGACTCGGAGATGCTGCTGGAGAGCGTGAAGGCCACCCACCAGTTCCTGAGCAAACCCTGTGACGCCGCCATGCTGAAGGATACGGTGAACCGGGCGCTCGGCCTGCGGGCGCTGCTCAAGCGGGAAGACATCGGCAGGGTCATCGCCAGGATCGAGAGCCTGCCCAGCCTGCCCACCCTCTACCAGGAGGTGATGGCGCAGGTGAGCAGCGCCGACGGCTCCCTGGCCAAGGTGGGGGAGATCATCTCCAGGGACCTGGGCATGACCGCCAAGATCCTGCAGCTGGTCAACTCCTCCTTCTTCGGGCTGAGCACCCACGTCTCCTCGCCCGCGCAGGCGGCCTCGCTGCTGGGGCTGGACACCATCCGCGGGCTGATCCTCACTTCCAAGGTCTTCAGCCAGTTCGACACCGCCCACAGCCGCCTGGATCTCGAGGCGCTCTGGGTGCACAGCACGCGGGTGGGGGCCCTCTCCCGCGAGATCGCCCGCGAGGCGGCGCTCGACCGCAGGGAACAGGACCACGCCTTCATGGCGGGCATGCTCCACGACCTCGGCAAGCTGGTTTTCGCCTGCAGCTTCACCGAGGAGTACAACCGGGTGCTGGAAGAGAACAGCGGCCAGGAGGGTGCACTCTGGAGGCTGGAGCAGGAAGCCTTCGGCTGTACCCACGCCGAGATCGGGGCCTACCTCATGGGCATCTGGGGGCTGCCCAGCACCATCGTGGAGGCCCTGGCTTACCATCACTACCCCTCGCACAGCAGCGGAGCCGGTTTCACGCCGCTGGCGGCAGTATATGTGGCCAACGTGCTGTTGACCTATCCGGCAGAGGACGGGGAGGCGCTGCGCGGGAAGATGGATTTACCGTACCTGGAGCGGCTGGGCTGCGAGGCACGTCTTCCCCGCTGGGTGGAGGCCCGTGACCGGCTCCTGGGCGGAGAGGGGGAGGCGGCATGAGCGAGAGGGTGCTTTTCGTCGACGACGAGCTCAATGTGCTCAACGCCTACAAGCGGGCGTTGCGCAGGCAGTTCGACCTCCACCTTGCTTCCAGCGGCCAGGAGGCGCTGGAGAGGCTGGCCGAAGAGGGCGAATATGCGGTGATCGTTTCGGACATGCGCATGCCCGGGATGGATGGCGTCGAGCTGCTTTCGCGCTTTCGTCGCGAGAGTCCGGCCACGGTGCGCATCATGCTCACCGGCAACTCGGATCAGGAGACCGCGGTCGCCGCGGTGAACGAAGGGGATGTCTTCCGCTTCCTCAACAAGCCCTGTTCGCCGCAGGAACTGGCGGCGGCGATCAACGATGGCCTGGAGCAGTACCGGCTGCAGAAGGCGGAAAAGGAGCTGCTGGAAAAGACGGTGAAAGGCAGCCTCAACGCCATGTCCGAGGTGCTTTCGCTGCTCAACCCCGAGGCCTTCGGGCGCACCGCCGGCATCCGCAAGCAGATGTGCGGCATCGTCACCGAGCTCGGGTTCGAGCCCGAGTGGTGGTTCGAACCCCTGGCCATGCTCTCCCGGATCGGCTGGGTGATCCTGCCCGACAACCTGCAGATCAAGGTTACGCGGGGGCAGGCGCTTACCGAGGAGGAAGAGCGGCTCTACCGCCAGTACCCCGAGGTGGGGGCCGAGCTGCTCTCCAGGATCCCGCGCATGGAGCGCGTGGCCGAGGCCATCCGCTACCAGGAGAAGCACTACGACGGTGGCGGTTTTCCCGAGGATTCCAGGAAGGGAGAGGCGATTCCCTTCGGTGCCCGGCTGCTCAAGGTGGTGCTCGACTTCGACCGGGCGTTGAGTGCCGGTCTCAACCAGGAAGAAGCCCTGGGACGGCTCCACTGGAACCGGAAACACTACGATCCGCGCATCCTGGAGGCGCTGGAGGCTGTGCTGGGAAGCAGCGAGACCCACGAAGTCATCGAGATCGATGTGCCCGGGCTGGCCGACGGCATGCTCCTGCACCAGGACGTCACCACCCTGGATGGCCGCCTGCTGGTGCGCAAGGGGCAGCAGGTGAGTCCCACGGTGCGCCGGTTGGTCTACAACTTCTGGGAGAACAAGAACATCCGCATCCCGATCCTGGTTTCCATGCCGGCGAAGGCGTGATGGGGGCGGGAAAGATGGAGCCACCGAGGAGAATCGAACTCCTGACCTACGCATTACGAGTGCGTTGCTCTACCGGCTGAGCTACGGTGGCGGGAGGGCGATTATAGAAAAAGCCACTGGGCGAGTACAGCAAACCGCGAAACCTTGCTCCGGCAGGGGTAGATATATTCCCTGGGTCCCGTATAGTGCTCAAATCCTGAGCAAATTACTCGGGAATTGATCGAGAACACCCAAGAGGAAGTGAGAAAGATGACTGTAGAAATACCCGAACGCGACGGCGATGGCTATCTGGTGGACATGAACCAGTGGACCGAGGAGATCGGCAGGGCGATGGCGCAAGCGGACGGTTTCGAAATGACCGACGAACGCTGGGAACAGGTGCTCAAGGCGCGGGAATATTACGAGTCTTGCGGCGCGGTGCCGCCCATCCGCAAGTTCGCCAAGTACATCGACGAGGAC
>JALWGP010000233.1 GCA_027038775.1 Sedimenticola sp.
GGCGAGGATCCGGGTGCGCGGGGCAGACGCCTGCGAACCCGGGAAAAGGACGTTACCCTCTCCATCGCCCGCAAGCTCAAGAAACTCATCGACGCCGAACCCGGCATGCGTGCCGTGCTCACCCGCAAAGGGGACTACTACGTGGGGTTGCGCAAGCGCATGCAGATCGCACGCCGGCACCATGCCGACCTCTTCGTCTCCATCCATGCCGATGCCTTCCGCAACAGCAAGGCGCGCGGCTCCTCGGTCTTCGTGCTCTCCAGGCGCGGTGCCTCCAGTGAGGCCGCCCGCTGGCTGGCGGCCAAGGAGAACGCCTCCGACCTGGTGGGCGGCGTCAGCCTGGACGACAAGGACGACATCCTGGCCTCGGTGTTGCTCGACCTGGCCCAGACCGGCACCCTCGCCGCCAGCATGCGCGCGGCCACGCTCGTGCATCGCGAAATGGGCAAGATCGGCAAGCTGCACGGCGACCGCATCCAGAACGCCGGCTTCGTGGTGCTCAAGTCGCCCGACATTCCCTCCATGCTGGTGGAGACCGGCTTCATCTCGAACCCCACGGAAGAGCGCCAGCTGGCCAGTGCCAGGCACCAGGAACGGATTGCGCGGGCCATCTTCCGGGGCATCCGCAGCTACTTCCAGCTTGAACCGCCACCGGGCACCCGGCTGGCCATGGAGAAGCAGAAGAAGCTGGAGCGGAAAGCGGCTCGCTACGTGATACAGCCGGGCGACACCCTCTCCGGCATTGCCGCACGCCACCGCGTCAGTGTCGCCTCGCTGCGCAGCGAGAACCGGCTCAAGGGAGACCGGATCCGGGTGGGGCAGGTGCTGAAGATCCCGAGTACCTGAGTGCCCGGAGAGGGGCGGCTGGGGAGTTTCCGGGGTCTGTTACGGGGTTTCCCTTATAACTCCATAAAAACTGTTGGCGCTTTCCGTCGGGCATGCTATAACGCGCATCCAACAACTAGGCGTAACAGCCGTAATCAAAAGGATTTCACCAGCAAACCCGGCCACCGTCGGAACCCCACGGTGACCGGGCAGGGGCCGCAGGGGGTGGCTCCTCCTCTTTTGCTGGTCGAATGCGACCCGCTGTCCACCGGAAAGGCTCCGTGGCACAGCGGGCAGCGAGAGCGGACCCCGGTCCGTTTGAATCCACTGGAAACAGTGCAGTTACTTCCTGAAGGAGGATCCATGAAACCAAGAAACGTACTGAGTATCAGCCTGATGGCAGGGGGACTCCTGCTCGGTGGCGTCGCCGCCGCCGCTACACCCAGCGCCAGCATGCTCGCCAACACCTGTGCCGGTTGTCACGGTACCGGCGGCGTGAGCAATGGTCCCGCGACACCCACCATCGCCGGCATCTCCGAGGAGTATTTCAAGGAGGTCATGGAGGCGTACAAGAGCGGAGACCGGCGCTCCACCATCATGGGCAGGATCGCCAAGGGCTACAGCGAAGAGGAGATCAAGCTGCTTGCAAGCTATTTCTCCAAGAAGAAGTTCGTGCCGGCCAAGGGGCAGAAGTCGGATCCCAAGCTTGCCAAGAAGGGAGCCAAGCTCCACGACAAGTACTGCGAGAAATGCCACGGTGATGGTGGCACTTCCACGGAAGACGATGCCGGCATCCTGGCAGGGCAATGGAAGCCCTACCTGCAGTACACGCTCTCCGATTTCCTTGCCGGCAAGAGTGAAATGCCCAAGAAGATGAGGAAGAAGCTGAAGAAGCTTCACAGCAAGAAGGGTGATGCCGGTCTCGAGGCACTGCTCGACTATTACGCCAGCAGGAAATGAGGGGAGGGGACAACATGAGTCAATTCACACGCAGAAGCTTTCTCAAGGCCACGGGTGTCGCCGCTGCGGCCACCACCGCCCTTGGGTACAGTTCCTTTGCCATCGGTGGCGCCAAGAAAAAGGTGGTCATCGTGGGCGGAGGCATCGGTGGCGCCACCGCCGCCAAGTACATCAAGATGATGGACAGCTCCATCGACGTCACGCTCATCGAGGCCAACAAGCACTACCACACCTGCTTCATGAGCAACGAGGTGATCGGCGGGCTGCGCTCCATCGATTCCATCCGGTTCGGCTATGACGGCCTCAAGAAGCACGGTGTCAACGTCGTACACGACTGGGTGACCAGCATCGATCCCGACAAGCGCGTGGTCAAGACCAAGGGAGGCGGTTCCTTCGGCTACGACCGCTGCATCGTCTCCCCCGGTATCGATTTCCGCTGGGACACCATCGAGGGTTACGATGCCAAGGTCGCGGAGAAGATCCCCCACGCCTGGAAAGCCGGCCCCCAGACCCTGCTCCTGCAGAAGCAGCTCAAGGCGATGCGGGACGGTGGCACCGTCGTCATTGCGCCGCCGCCCAACCCCTTCCGCTGTCCGCCGGGGCCCTATGAGCGCGCATCGCTCATCGCGGCCTATCTCAAGAAGCACAAGCCCAAGTCCAAGATCATCATTCTCGATCCCAAGGACAAGTTCTCCAAGTTCGGTCTCTTCACCGAGGGTTGGAAGCGCCATTACGGCTTTGGCACCGACAACAGCATGATCGAGTGGGTCAGTGGTGCCAAGGGCGGCAAGGTGGAGTCGGTGGACGCCAACAGCTGGACCGTCACTGCGGCCGTGGAGGACTTCAAGGCCGACGTGATCAACATCATCCCCGCGCAGAAGGCCGGCAAGATCGCCTTCAGCACCGGTCTCACCAACGAGAAGGGGTGGTGTCCCATCGACGGCAAGACCTTCGAGTCGAAGATCCACAAGAACATCCACGTGATCGGCGACGCCTCCGTGGCTTCGCCGCTGCCTAAGTCCGGCTATGCGGCCAACTCCGAGGCCAAGGTGGCCGCGGCGGCGGTGGTGGCGCTGCTCAACGGTGGCAAGGCGCCCCAGCCCTCCTGGGTCAACACCTGTTATTCCATCATCCACCCGGGTGAGGGGATCTCGGTGGCCATGGTCTACGCCTACAGGGATGGCAAGATCGTCAAGGTCAAGGGCTCCGGCGGTCTCACGCCCAAGGAGTTCGATGCCGAGATGCGGGCCAGGGAGGAGCAGTACGCCCATTCCTGGTTCAAGAACATCACCTCGGACGTTTTCGGCTGAGCGCCGGCCGCTTCGAACCGGTGATCGGGGGCGCTGCATGGCAGCGCCCCTTTTTTGTGTCAGAATCCCCCCGATGACGCGCCGCATTCACGCACTCCCTTCCCAGCTCGTCGACCAGATCGCCGCCGGCGAGGTGGTGGAGCGCCCCGCCTCCGTGATCAAGGAGCTGGTGGAGAACAGCCTGGACGCC
>JALWGP010000234.1 GCA_027038775.1 Sedimenticola sp.
CCGCAGTCGATGCTCGCCAGCAGCTCTCCCGCCTGGGCGTTGCTCAGGTGACCGAAACCGCCCCCCACGCGCGACCGCAGACTGGGCGGGTAGGGCCCCTCCTGCAGCATGCGCCGGTCGTGGTTGCACTCGAGCAGCAGGGCATCCACGCCATCGAGCGCTGCCACCATGTGGGGGGTGATGCTGCCGGCGTCGGTGAGCAGCCCCAGGCGGCGGTCTTCATGGGAAAAGACGAACTGGCTGGGCTCGCGGGCATCGTGAGGCACGGCGTAGGGGGCCACCTCGATTCCGCCGATACGGAAGGAGGAGGCGTGGGTGCCGAAGAGATGAAGCTCGGGGATGTCGCCGCAACGGCCGCTGCGGAAGGTGCCGTGGGTCATCCACACCGGCAGACGGTACTTGCGCGCCAGCGCCCCCACTCCCTTGAGGTGATCGCCGTGCTCGTGGGTCACCAGCAGGGCGTCGATGGCGTCCGGTTCCACCTCCAGCTCGGCACAGCGCGCCTCGAACTCGCGCACCGAGTAACCGCAATCCACCAACAGGCAGGTCCCGCCGGCCTGCACCAGGGTGGCGTTGCCGCGGCTGCCGCTGCCGAGGGAGGCGAATCTCACCCGGAGCGTCCCGCGCGCGTCAGTTCAGCTGCTCCTGGACCATGGTGAGGATGCGCAGCGCCGTCTCTCCGGTGAGCAGCCGCCCCTCCTCGTCGTGCACGGTGACCCGGCTACCCTCGCCCTCGCTCTCCAGCCGCACCAGGTAGAGTTTCTCCTCCTCTGCCGGTTTCCCGCTGCGCCAGAAGGCGAGCTTGGAGAGCCAGCCACCCTGCTTGCTGCCCGCGGTGGGATCGCGATAGCGGACATAGTAGGTGCCGGTGGAGCGGTTGCGGTCCTCCACCACGAAGCCGACGCGGTCCAGCGCCAGCCCGAGCACCCGCCAACCCCTGGAGAAAGAGGTCTCCATGATCAGGCCGAGGCGACCGCTTCCCTTGTCCATGCGGCTGCGGATGCCCTTGAACGCCTTCGCCGCCGCCAGCTTCGATTTCGCCTCCTGCTCGGCATAGCCCAGGTAGACCAGGAGCTTGCGCAGCATGGTGGCCTCCAGGCCGGGGTCCCGCGGCCGAATCTTCCAGTAGATCTGCTCCTCGTCCGTGGTGGCGCCGCTGGTGGCGAAATCCTGCTCCATGCCGAAGTGGGTGAGGTAGATCTCGGTGGTGCCGGGCTCCTCGCCCTCCTCGATGCGCACGCGGAAGCGATCGCGGGTGGCGGCGCCGTAGAGGCCGTCGAAGGCCTTGCGGATGAAGTCGGTGATGGGGTCGTTGGCGATGTCGGCACGGTTCTCCAGCCAGCTGGTCTGCATGACGCCGGCCTGGGGATCCAGCTCGTCCAGCAGGATGCCGTTCTCCTGCCAGAAGTCCACCACCCGGTCCCAGACCTGGTCGGGACTGCCCTTGACCACCAGCCAGCGATCCTGTCCGTCCCGCACCACCCGGATGTCGGGCCGTTGCGGCAGCACCCGGCTCGGGGTACGCAAGATGCCCGCACCGACCCCGCCCTGGCGCGCCCTGGTGTAATCGGCATAACTGGCGCTGCCGCCCCCCTCCAAGCCGGGGATGCGGTTGTCGATGCGGCTGGAGGTGAGGTCCGGAGGCACCTCCAGGTGCTTGTCGGCCACAACCTCGCGCTTGTACTCCACCTGCTTGTCGGGAAGGACCTTGTCCAGGTTCACCGAGCTGCAGGCGGCCAGGCCTAGCAGGGTGAAGAGCAGAACGAAGAGGTTGACGGGAAAAGACTTCATGGCAGTAGGCCCCGGCCGCCGTTGCCGGCGGTTCTGTTCAAAGTGCTCCTGCCTGGCGCATGGCCTCTCGCAGGGGTTCGTGACAGGATTCGCTGAGCCAGGTGAGCGGCAGTCGGATCCCCGCTTCGATCCTGCCCATCTCGGCCAGCGCCCACTTCTCGGGAATGGGGTTGGACTCGAGGAAGAGGTTCCGATGGAGCGGTGCAAGACGCCGGTCGATCTCTTCCGCCCGCTCCCGGTCGCCGGCCAGGGCGGCCCGGCACATTTCGCTCATGGCCGCCGGCACCACGTTGCTGGTCACGGAGATGACCCCGTCGGCACCCTGCAGCATCGCCTCGCAGCCGGTGGCGTCGTCGCCACTGTAGATGGCGAAATCCCTGCCGGCACCCTCACGGATGGCGCGGACCCGTTCCAGGTCGCCGGTGGCCTCCTTGATGCCCACGATGTTCTCCACGGCAGCGAGGCGCACGGCCGTCTCGGGCAGCATGTCGCAGGCGGTACGTCCCGGCACGTTGTAGAGGATCTGGGGAACGTCCACCGCCTCGGCCACGGCCCGGTGGTGGAGGTAGAGCCCCTCCTGGGTGGGCTTGTTGTAGTAAGGGGTCACCAGCAGGCAGGCATCGGCCCCCGCCTCGGCGGCGCAGCGGGTGAGGCGGATGGCCTCGGCGGTGGCGTTGGCGCCGGTGCCGGCGATGACGGGAATGCGGCCGGCCGCGTATTCCAGGGTGCGGGCGATGACCTCGCAGTGTTCCTTCTCGTCCAGCGTGGCCGACTCGCCGGTGGTACCCACCGAGACGATGGCGTCGGTACCCTGCTCCACGTGCCAGTCCACCAGCCGGCGCAGCGCCGGAAAATCGACGCTGCCGTCCCCCCGCATGGGGGTGACCAGGGCGACCACGTTACCTCGTATCATCTCGTACTCCAGCCTCGATGGCAGAAAAGCGCCAGCCACGCAAGGGCGCTATTCTAGCCCGCCCTTTTTTTCACTGACAACAGAAAAAGCACCGCCGCGGCGGCGGGCCGGCCGGTTCCAAAACGTTCGGCGTGTCTGCATAATCCCCGCATCTCCCCCCAACTCCACGCGAAATCACCATGAAAGGAACCAACGACGAACCCGAGACCCGCCCCGTGCGGGAGATCCGCATCAACCCCATCGTACCCACCGAATCGGTGCTGGTGGCCACCGCCCGCGGCATGCGCCCCAAGGAGGCGGAGAAACGGCTGGAGCGCGACACCCGAACCGTGGTGGAGACCTGCCCCTTCTGCCGCGGCAACGAGGAGCGGACACCACCCGCCATCGCCGTCTACCCGGAGGAGCAGGAGTGGGAGGTGCGCATCGTGCCCAACCTCTACCCCGTGCTGGGCGACGACTCCCCCGGCACCAGCCTCTCCTTCGGCCTGCAGCAGGTGATCGACGGCTACGGCCGCCACGAGGTGGTCATCGACCACGCCCACCACGGCATCGCCATCCACGAGATGAGCCGGGAACATCTCTCGCTGCTCTTCGGCATCTACCAGCAGCGCATGGCGGATCTCTACGCCTCCGATCCGCGCCTGCGCTACGTGCTGGTGTTCAAGAACTTCGGCCCGGCTGCCGGAGCCAGCATCGCCCACACCCACAGCCAGATCATCGCCATGCCGGTGGTGCCGGAGAACGTGCAGAACGAGGTGCATCACAGCCACCTCTACCACCGCAAGTACAACCAGTGCGTCTTCTGCTCCCTCATCGACGAGGCGCTCACCTACGAGGCCACCATCTACGACCGCGACTCGGGCGAGGTGCGGCGCAAGATCGACGTGGGCCAGTACGTCATCGAGCGCAACGACCACTTCGTGGCCATCAAGCCCTTCGCCAGCCGCTTCGAGTGGGAGATCCACATTCTTCCGCTGCACCACGAGGCCGATTTCCTCTCCACGCCGGAGGCGCACCTCGACGCCCTGGCGGAACTCTTCCGGCGCACCATGGCGCGCCTCGACAAGGTGGTGGGCGGCGTGCAGTACAACTTCTTCCTCCACTCCCTGCCCCACGGCGAAGAGTACGAGGGGCACCGCCAGAGCTACCACTGGCACCTGGAGATCTGCCCGCGCACCAGCATCCCCACCGGCTTCGAGCTGGGCTCGGGACTCTTCGTGAGCACCGTGAGCCCGGAGGAGGCGGCGCGGGCGCTGCGCGAGGCAGACATCGACGCCGATCTCGATTAAACTCCCGGTCATGAAGAAGCCCAACAACCAGATGGTGCTCTCGGCGCTGGGCAAGGACCGTCCGGGGCTGGTGGACCAGCTCACCCGGGTCATCTACGACCTGGACTGCAACATCTGCGACAGCCGCATGACGGTGCTCGGCGGCGAGTTCGCCATCCTGCTGCTGGTGGAGGGCCCCTGGAACCAACTGGCCCGCCTGGAAGGCCAGCTGCCGGAGCTGGAGCGCAACCTCGGCCTCACCATCATTTCGCGCTACACCGAGCCTCCCGGGGCGCTGGAGGAGGCCCTGCCCTACACCGTGGACGTGGTCTCCCTGGACCATCCCGGCATCGTCAACAGCCTGGCCAGCTTCTTCTCGCAGCGCGGCATCAACATCATCGATCTGCACACCACCAGCTACGCGGCCCCCCACACCGGCACTCCCATGTTCGCCGTGCACATGAACATCGGCGTGCCGGCCGGCATCCGCATCGGCGAGCTGCGCGACGAATTCCTGGACTTTTGCGACGGCATGAACCTGGACGCGGTGATGGAGCCCTACAAACAGGAGTTCTGAGCGGCTCCGGCGGGGCGTGCCGCGAAAATGGCGACTGGATCGCCGATTTCGCCGGCCGTTCCGTGCACAATAATGTCCACCTGGCCGAAGCAGTTCCCCCAGAACCCCATCCAGCCAAGGAGAGAGCAATGGTAGAGATCGGCAAGAAGGTTCCCGACGTGAAGCTCCTGCTCACCGGCAACCGCGAGGCCCGCCTTTCCGACTATCGCGGCAGGTGGCTGGTGCTCTATTTCTATCCCAAGGCCAGCACCCCCGGCTGCACCCAGGAGGGGTTGGACTTCAAAGAGGCGATCTTCAAGTTCCGCCGCCAGTCCACGGTGATCCTGGGCGCCTCCCGCGACAGCCTCAGGGCGCAGGAACGGTTCAAGGAGAAGCAGGGCTTTCCCTTCGACCTGGTGGCCGACACCGAAGAGGAGCTGTGCAACGCCTTCGGCGTCCTCAAGATGAAGAACATGTACGGTCGGCAGGTGCGCGGCATCGAGCGCAGCACCTTTCTCATCGACGATCAGGGCGTGCTGCGCCACGAGTGGCGCGGTGTGAAGGTGAAAGGGCACGTGGACGATGTGCTGGAAACCCTCAAGGCGCTGAAGAAGGGCTGAAGCTTGAACCACCCTGGCCAGGAGAACACGAGGCGGCTGTTCGTGCTCGACACCAACGTCCTGATGCACGACCCCACCGCCCTCTTCCGCTTCGCCGAGCACGATCTTTTCATCCCCATGGTGGTACTGGAGGAGCTGGACCGCAACAAGAAGGGCATGTCGGAAGTGGCGCGCAACGCCCGCCAGGCCAGCCGCTTCCTGGACAACATCCTGGCCGGCCGCGAGAAGTCGGAGATCGACGGGGGGCTGCCCATCCCCTCCTTCGCCAGCGCGGAGGAGGGCACCACGGCCAGCGGCAAGCTCTTCTTCCAGACCCGCAGCATGATCGGCCACCTGCCCGAACACCTGCCCGGCAACACGCCGGACCACTCCATCCTCGCCTCGGCCCTGGCGCTGCAGGAGAAGATGCCGGATCACCAGGTGATCCTCGTCTCCAAGGACATCAACCTGCGCATCAAGGCGGCGTTGGTGGGCGTGCCCAGCGAGGACTACAGCAACGACAAGGTCCTCGACGACGTCAACCTGCTCTACAGCGGCACCGAGGAACTGCCCGCCGACTTCTGGGAGGGCCACAGCAAGGACATGGACTCCTGGCAGGAGTCCGGCCACACCTACTACCGGGTGAGCGGTCCCGACATCGGCCACTGGTACCCCAACCAGTGCCTCTACATGGAGGGCGAGCAGGCCTTCGAGGCCATCGTGCGCCGCAAGGAGGCGGACCACGCCATCATCGAGCTGGCCGAGGACTACCGCACCGCCAAGCGCGCGGTGTGGGGCATCCGTGCCCGCAACCGGGAACAGAACTTCGCCCTCAACATGCTCCTCGACCCCGAGATCGACTTCGTCACCCTCCTCGGCAGCGCCGGCACGGGAAAGACCCTGCTCACCCTGGCGGCGGGCCTGGCCCAGGTGCTGGACAAGAACCTATACAAGGAGATCATCATGACGCGGGTGACGGTGCCGGTGGGCGAGGACATCGGTTTCCTGCCCGGCACCGAAGAAGAGAAGATGACCCCCTGGATGGGGGCGCTGATGGACAACCTGGAGGTGCTCACCCAGACCGAAGGGGGCGACTGGGGCCGCGCCGCCACCGTGGACCTGCTGCGCTCGCGCATCCGCATCCACTCGCTCAACTTCATGCGCGGCCGCACCTTCCTCAACAAGTACATCATCATCGACGAGGCGCAGAACCTCACGCCCAAGCAGATGAAGACCCTCATCACCCGCGCCGGGCCGGGCACCAAGGTGGTCTGCCTGGGCAACGTGGCCCAGATCGACACCCCCTACCTGACGGAGACCACCTCGGGCCTCACCTACGTGGTGGACCGCTTCAAGCAGTGGCGCCACAGTGGCCACATCACCCTGCTGCGCGGGGAGCGTTCCCGCCTGGCCGACTTCGCCTCCGATTCGCTGTAACCGAAAATGAGCAAGCCCCTCCCGGAACAGAACATCCGACTGTTGAAGCTGATGAAGCAGGCGCTGGAGCAGGACCTCCTGCGTCCCAGCTACAAGCCGCTGCTGCAGGTGCGCTTCCCCACCCGGAAGAGCTTCCAGCTCGGCTGCGACCTGCAGACGGGCACCGGCCAGCTGATTCCCTATTCCAGCCTGGAGAAACTGGCCCGCCTTACACAGACGAGCGGCGAGCTGGACCGGTGGCTGCTGGAGCAGGGGCTGGAGGCCCTGAAAAGGCTCCACCGCGAGGAGGCGGAATCCCTGCTGGTGATTCCGCAATCCGCCACGGCGCTCTCCGACCCGGAGTACCCGCGACGCCTGGAGCGGCAGAAGGAGCTCAGGGAGCTCTCCTTCCGGGGCCTGGTCATCGCCTTTCGCCTGTCGGCCATCTCGAAGGACCTGAAACAGGCAAACCGCTGTTTCAGCGAGCTGCACGAAATGGGCGTGGAGACCATGATCGAGGGATTCAACCACCATCCAGCGGCGCTGAAGATCCTGCGCGCACTGGGCAGCCGCTACGTCAGCGTTTCCGAAAGCCTGCAGAAGGGTGAGGACGGGGTGGTGGAACACCGGATCAAGGCGTGCCACCGGCTCGGGGTGCGCATCCTGCTTCCCGAGATCAACGGCCCCGACGAGGTCAACCTGCACTGGTCCGCCGGCGCCGACCTGCTGGCCGGCAACTACATCCAGCCGCCCACCCGCGACATCGACTTCCGGTTCCCCCCGGTGATCATCTGAGCCGTGGCGGAGGAGCTGCTGCAACGCTTCGACGCCCGGTTTCCCCGGCTCGGCCGGGAGGAGGCACTGCGCCGCAGCCTCTCACGACAGGGCCGCCTCGTCCGCCTGCCGGTGGACCAGCACATCTGCCTCGAAGGCAGCTCCTGCACCCACCTCGCCTTCCTGCTGGAAGGAACCGCCCGCATCTACAAGGTGGGTGAGACCGGCCGGGAGATCACCCTCTACCGCATCGAGCCCGGCGAGTGCTGCATTCTCACCCTCTCCTGCATCCTCACCGAGAAGCGCTTTCCCGCCTTTGCCGTGGCCGAGACGGAGCTGGAGGCGGTGGTGGTGCCGGCAGCCACCGTCCGCCACTGGACCGACGCCCTGCCCGGCTGGCGCCGGTACAGCTGGAACCTGGTGGCCGACCGCCTGGGCAACATCATCAGCCTGGTGGAAGAGATCACCTTCCGCCGCATGGACCAGCGGCTGGAACACCACCTGGCCCGGGCGGAACGCTTTCCCCCCGGCAGGCGGGTGAGCGTGACCCACCAGCAGATCGCCACCGAGCTGGGCACCTCGAGAGAGGTGGTGAGCCGCCTCCTCAAGGACCTGGAGCAGAAGGGGAAAGTGGAACTCGGCCGGGGATGGCTGAAGGTAAACGCGCCGCTGCTTCCCGGGACTCCTGTGTGATTTTGTCACATACAACCCCGCCGCCATCGTCTATCTTGTCTCCTGAGAGCACCTCTCCCCTCCGGAACGAGGGAAGGGGTGAAGTTCACGCGAAACGAGAACGAAACCGAAAGAGGAGAACCGAAATGAAGACAAACGTCGGCGGTATCGACCGCATCCTGCGAATCGTCGTGGGCCTGGCCGTGATCGGCTGGGGCATCTACGCCCAGAACTGGCTCGGCGCCATCGGCGCCATCCCGCTGCTCACCGGGCTTCTCGGCTGGTGCCCGCTCTACGTGCCGCTGAAACTCAGCACCAAGAAGTGACCCACACCCTGCCCCGGCGGACAGGCGTTTGCCGGGCCCCCTCGACACCGGAACCGGGCCACGGTTCCGGTTTTATTCCCTCCCGATCCCGGTTTTGACGAAGCCTTCTCACTTTCACGAGCGCCCGCTTCCGCCACGGGCAAAACGGGATCATGCTCACAGCCCGGAAACGTCCCGACAGCCAAAATCCGGCACACCATCAACCGACTACGGCCCGTCATGCCCGACGAAGAAAAACCCGTACTGTTTCTCGACCAGATCCCGGAACTGAAGAGAATGCGCCAGCTGGCGGAGCGGCTGGGCGCCGCAATGGCAGGAAACCTGCCCGGCGGGCCCGGGGACGCCGCCACCCGACCACCACGGAAGCCGGAACCCGGCACCTCCCCCCTGGAGCAGGCGGTGGCCCTGCTGAAGCTGGAGTCGAACGAATCCGGGTAACCCTGTTTCACCCGTTTCCACCCATGAAAAAACCCCGGCAAGGGCCGGGGTTCGTTCGTGGGGTTCCCGCAGAACCGGCAAAGGGCCCGGGTCAGGACTGCCCCTTGAGGGACTCCTGGTAGCGGCGGTCCACCCGTTCCCGCAGCTCGCGCCCCGGCTTGAAGTGGGGCACGTACTTGCCCGCGAGGGCCACCGGCTCGCCCGTCTTGGGGTTGCGACCCATGCGGGGTGGCCGGTAGTGAAGAGAGAAGCTGCCGAATCCCCGCACCTCGATGCGCTCCCCGGAGGCCAGCGAGCGGCTCATCTGCTCGAGAATACACTTCACCGCCAGCTCCACGTCGCGGTGCGCCAGGTGAGGCTGCTGACGGGCGATGGCTTCGATCAGTTCCGATTTCGTCATGAATCCCCCCTTCAGAGACGGAAAGGGGCCGCCGGGGCGGCCCCGTTCGGTTTCCCCTCTTTACTCGCTCTTCTCCTTGCTCGCGGAGAGCTGGTCCTTGAGCAGGTCGCCCAGCGAGGCGGAACCCGCGGTGGCGCCACCCGCCTTGTAGCTCTCGATGGTGGCCTTCTCCTCGTCCTGCTCCTTGCCCTTGATGGAGAGCATGAGCATGCGGTTCTTGCGGTCGACGCCGGTGAACTTGGCCTCCACCTCCTCGCCCTCCTTGAGCACGGAGCGGGCGTCCTCCACGCGGTCGCGGGAGATCTCGGAGGCGCGGATGTAACCCTCCACGCCCTCGGCCAGCTCGACGCGGGCGCCCTTGGCCTCCACCTCCTTGATCACGCCCTTGACGACGCTGCCCTTCTCGTGGGTGGCCAGGTAGCTGGAGAAGGGATCCTGGTCCAGCTGCTTGATGCCCAGGGAGATGCGCTCGCGCTCCGGATCCACGGAGAGGACCACGGTCTCGATCTCCTGGCCCTTCTTGTACTCGCGGATCGCCTCCTCGCCGGGCACGTCCCAGGAGATGTCGGACAGGTGCACCAGGCCGTCGATGCCGCCGTCCAGGCCGATGAAGATACCGAAGTCGGTGATGGACTTGATCTTGCCGGTGACGTGGTCCCCCTTCTTGTGGTTCTCGGCGAACTCGTCCCAGGGGTTGGGCTTGCACTGCTTCATGCCAAGGGAGATGCGGCGGCGCTCCTCGTCGATGTCGAGGACCATCACCTCCACCTCGTCGCCGAGCTGGACCACCTTGGAGGGGTGGATGTTCTTGTTGGTCCAGTCCATCTCGGAGACGTGCACCAGGCCCTCCACGCCTTCCTCGATCTCCACGAAGGCGCCGTAGTCGGCCAGATTGGTGACCTTGCCGAAGAGACGGGTGCCCACGGGATAGCGGCGCATGATGTTCTCCCAGGGATCCTCGCCCAGCTGCTTCAGGCCCAGGGAGACGCGCATCTTCTCGCGGTCGAACTTGAGCACGCGCACTTCGATCTCGTCACCGATCTCCACCACCTCGGAGGGGTGCTTGACCCGCTTCCAGGCCATGTCGGTGATGTGCAGCAGGCCGTCGATGCCGCCCAGGTCCACGAAGGCGCCGTAGTCGGTGAGGTTCTTGACGATACCCTTGACCACTGCGCCCTCTTCCAGGGTCTCGAGGAGCTTCTCGCGCTCCTCGCTGTACTCC
>JALWGP010000235.1 GCA_027038775.1 Sedimenticola sp.
CGACCACGAGCGCCTGGGCGACTGCGCGCGGCGCATGAACCGGTGCCCCCGGGGCGCCGCCGCCCTGGCCGGCACCACCTATCCCATCGACCGCGATTTCACCGCCCGCGAGCTGGGCTTCGACGCCCCCTGCGCCAACTCCCTGGACGCGGTGAGCGACCGTGACTTCGCCATCGAGTTCGCCGCCGCCGCCAGCCTGCTCATGATGCACCTTTCGCGCATGTCCGAGGAGCTGGTGATCTGGTCCTCGGCCCAGTTCGGCTTCGTCACCCTGTCGGACGCCTTCTGCACCGGCTCCTCCATCATGCCGCAGAAGAAGAACCCCGACGTGCCCGAGCTGGTGCGCGGCAAGAGCGGCCGCGTCTTCGGCCACCTCGTGGGCCTGCTCACGCTGATGAAGAGCCAGCCACTGGCCTACAACAAGGACAACCAGGAGGACAAGGAGCCCCTGTTCGACACCGTGGACCAGCTCAAGGGCAGCCTCAAGGTCTTCGCCGACATGGTGCCCGAGATCACCTGCAACCGCGAGGCCATGCGCCAGGCGGCGCTCAAGGGCTTCGCCACCGCCACGGACCTGGCCGACTACCTGGTGCGCAAGGGAGTGCCCTTCCGTGACGCCCACGAGGTGGTGGGCAAGGCGGTGGCCCTGTGCGTGGAACGCGGCTGCGACCTGGCCGACCTGACCCTCGGGGAGCTGCGCGCCTTCAGCAACGCCATCGACGAGGACGTCTTCGACTGTCTCACCCTGGAGGGCTCGGTGGCGGCGCGCAACCACGTCGGCGGCACGGCGCCGGAACAGGTGCGGCAGGCCATCGCCCGGGCCCGGGAGCGGCTGGCATGAAGAACCGGGTGCGCGTAAGCGCCACCTTCTCCTTCCGCGGGGAGACCCACCACCCCGAGATGGTGCTGGACCTGGACCACTTTCTCGACGAGGGGCATACCCTGGACGAGCTCTACCCCATGCTGGCCGCCGCCAACGGGATCGGCGCCTATTCCTACGAGTACGAGGTGCTGGAGATGGCGCCCCTCCACTTCGACCAGGCCGAGGGACTGGCAGCCGATTTCGTCACCGACGGCCGGCTGGACCTGGAGGGGCTGCGCGCAGCATTCCAGGAGGCCAGCCGGCGCTCGTCACTGGAGTCCATCGCCCGACAGAAGATGGGTGTGGACAAGCTGGAGGAGATCCCGGGACTGGAAGCGGCTCTGCAGGCGGCGTGGGAGCTTGGCCGGCAGAGTTGACTTTCGGTTTCCACGCTGCGAAATACCCTGTAAATCAACATTTCCTTTACAAGGAATACCCGCTTCATTAGTGCACACAGGAGGTGACCGCTGATGCGTTTATCCCGATCCACAAAGGCGGCCAAGCCAATTTCGTTGATTCGCTTTCTTTTGCTGCTCTCGATCCTATCGACAAACTGGCCGGCGTTTGCGGTCGACAAAACCCTCACCATCATCAATCTCTCGGAACGTGATGTCGATGGTCGCAATCAGGTCTGCCTGCGTTTTTCTCAGCCGCTGGATACGAGGCAGGACTTGCAGGCATATTTCTCGATCAGCCGCAAGAAAGGCGGTGTGGCCGACGGTGGCTGGCTGTTCTCATCCGACGACCGGCTGGCCTGTTTCAGTAATACACAGCCGGCGACGACCTACCAAGTGACGGTCTATCACGGCCTGCCGGCAAAGGATGGAACGCAGCTGGCGGAGAACTTCAACAAGGAGATCACTACGCGCAAGCTGACCCCCGGAGTGAGTTTCGACACCCAGGGCTCGGTGCTGCTGCCGGGGATCAGTCCCGGCCTGCCGGTGGTGGCCGTCAATGTACCGGCGGTGGATGTCACCTTCCATCGCGTGCTGCCGCAGCATCGCGAGCAGATTCTGAACCAGCTGGAGAACGGCCGCCATTACATGCCAGTTTACCGCCTGGCTGAATGGACCGATCTGGCCTACACAGGTCGATTCGTTCTGAATTCCGAACCAAACCGCCGCGTCCACCGTACCATCGCCACCAGCGACATTCCCGCATTGCAGCGTCCGGGGCTCTATGTCGCAGTGATGAAACCGGCGGGCAGCTATCCCTACAGGCCACAATTGACTCACTTCACCGTCACCGACCTCGGCCTGCACGTACGGCGCTATTCACAACGGCTCGACGTACACGTCCATTCGCTGACGACCGCCCGGCCGCTGGCCGGGGTGACGGTGAGCCTGCTCGACCACAAGGGGCAGATGCTGCAACAGGTGCGCACTTCGCCGGCGGGCGAAGCCAGTTTCAGCCCACTGCCAAAAGGGGCGAGGCTGCTGGTTGCAGAGCAGGGAGACAACCGTTCGCTGCTGCGGCTGACCGGGCCGGCGCTGGACCTGTCTGCCTTCGATCTCGGCAAGCGACCGCAACAGGCACAGACGCTGTTCCTTTACAGCGAGCGCGACATCTACCGTCCCGGTGAGACGCTGCATATCAACGCGCTACTGCGTGATGGCGATGGCCTCCTCGACGGTGCGCCGCCATTGCAGGCGCGGCTGTTGCAACCCAACGGACAGGTGGTGCGACGTCTGCTGCTCAAAGCGGGCAAGCAGGGTTACTACCAGCATGACATTCCGTTGCCGGATGATGCGCCCACCGGCAGCTGGCGACTTGAGGTGGACAAGCCGGACGGCAAGACGGCGGGCTTCCCGTTCCAGGTGGAGGCGTTTCTGCCCGAGCGGATGAAGCTGGTCTTCGCCGACGGCAGCGCCACACCGCCGGTGCTCGCACCCACCGATCCGCTCGTAGTACCGGTGCGGGGCGACTATCTCTATGGCGCGCCGGCCAGTGGCAACCGCCTTTCGGCATCCCTGCGCGTCAGCCACTGGCGCTCGCCGGTAGTCGCACTGAAGGATTACCAGTTCGGCGATATGCTGGACACCGGCGCGCTGGGCCGCCGGGAGCTGAAAGACCTGTTCCTCGACGCCGAGGGCAAGGCGGTGATTCGTACCGACAGCAGTTGGCAAAAAACCCGCTCACCACTGAAGTTGACGCTCACGGCCAGCCTCTATGAATCGGGCGGCCGTCCGGTCACACGCCGACACGATCTGCTGGTGTGGCCGGGTGATCCACAGATCGGCATCCGTCCCGAGTTTGGGGCCGACCAAAACCCACCGTCGAACAGCCGCGTACGTTTCGATCTCGTCCGCGCCACCCGGGAGGGCAAGCTGCTCAGCGGCAAGCTGGCAGTGACACTGATCCGTGAGGAACGGCGATATTTCTGGGAATACTCGGACGGACAAGGCTGGCACAGTAATAG
>JALWGP010000236.1 GCA_027038775.1 Sedimenticola sp.
CCTTCGACGGGAACTGGCTCCGGGGCATGTCCATCGGGTTCTTCCCGCTGGAGAACGCCAACCTGGGCCAGGTACAGAAGGAGCTGGACGCGGTGCTCGGCAGCGAGGCGGGCAAGGCGCTGGGCGGACTGGTGCGCATCACACCCGTTCCCAGCGCCAACGGCTTCCTGGTGGTCTCCCGGCAGCGGGAGTACCTGTCCGAGGTGGGCGAGTGGATCCGCCGGTTCGACCGCCTCTCCCAGGCCAGCGAGGAGCAGCGCATCTTCATCTACCGGGTCAGGAACGGCAAGGCGGAGGAGCTGGCCGAGCTGCTCAACGAGCTGTTCGGCGCCGGTCGAGCCACCCGCACACCGGGGGCCGCCGTCGCGCCGGGGCGCAGGCCGGTGGCGCTGGCCACGGAGGACGGCAGCCCGGCCGGGGCCGCGGAAGACACTCCCGGCAAAGCGGGATCCGGCGCCGGCCCCGTGAGCGACGTGCGCGTGGTGGCCGACAGCGAGCACAACACCCTGCTCATCCTGGCCACGGCCCGCGACTACCGCAGGATGCTGGACACCCTGCGGAAGCTCGACATCATCCCGCTGCAGGTGCACATCGAGGCCACCATCGTGGAGGTGCTGCTCAAGGGCAAGCTCAAGTACGGCATCTCCTGGTTCTTCAAGGGCGGTGCCGGTGGCTACGACAGCGTCGGCGGCGTGGGCGGCAGCACCACCGGCATCGACCTCACCGGCGGCATCCAGAGCCTCGCCTCCGGCTTCAACTGGTCGCTCATCGACAGCACGGGGGCTGTTCGCGCCGTGCTCAACGCCTTTGCCAACGACTCCCTGGTGAACGTGCTCTCGGCGCCCTCGGTGATGGTGCTGGACAACCAGGAGGCGGTGATCCAGGTGGGCGACGAAGTGCCCACCCTGACCCAGCGCCAGGGCACCGAGGGGGGCGCGGTGATCGAGTCGGTGAGCTACCGCAACACCGGCATCATCCTCAAGGTGAAACCACGGGTGAACCCCGGCGGGCTGGTGACCATGGAGGTCTCCCAGGAGGTGAGCGCCGTGGCCGACACCGAGGTAGCCACCAACCAGCCCACCATCCAGACGCGCAGGATCCGCAGCACCGTCGCGGTGCAGAGCGGCCAGACTGTGGTGCTTGGCGGCCTCATCCGGGACAAGCGCACCCACGCCGAGGGCGGCGTGCCCGTCCTCTACAAGCTTCCGGTGGTGGGGGGTCTCTTCGGTGAGAAGGAGAAGAACAGCGAACGGGTGGAGCTGGTGGTGGTGTTGACGCCCCGGGTGATCACCAGCGCCGAGGACGCCCTCCACATCACCCGCGACTTCCGCACCCGCATGCAGGGCCTCAAAAAGGAGTTCCTGCAGGAGGCGGGCATCCTGGAGCCAGAGCCCGTGAACCGCGACTGAGGCCCATCAGGGCGCCTCGAGCTGGTCCAGGACCGACCTGGACGGCTTCGCTTTCTCCCGGGCCGGTCCCGGGTCCGGTGTGGACAGGCGCAGGACGTGGGCGCAGGGGTCCTTCTTCCGCCTCAGCTCGTCCAGGATGCTCTCCACCAGCAGGCTGGCGCCGCCGGTGTAGACCGCGGCAGTGTAGGAGAGTGACGTGAGCAGTGCCCCGCGCGGGTTGATCACGATGTAGGGCGACGACAGGGTACCGCTCACAGCGACCAGGTCGGCGAGCCCCTTGAGCGAGAGCGAGAATCTCTTCCGGGGCCTGGGCTTGAGGGTCACGTAGAGGGTCTCCTTGCCCAGGTCCACCACGCCGTCGCCGATCCAGGCGACCTGGGGAAAGACGATCGCTACCCCCCGCGGCGTGCGCGCCACCCCCTTCTCCAGCTTTGCATACAATGCCCCACATTCGAGCCGGCGCGCTTTCGGCTCCTCCTTCGCCAGTGGGTTCAGGTGCTCCAGCAGGGATTTGTCCAGGGCCCTCGGAAGGCCGAAGCTGAAAGGAGTGTCGCGCAGCTGCAGGTGGAGCTCCCCCTCCATGGAGGCGGCCACTTCGGCCTGGCTCCGCCCCGCCGCCCGGAGGTCCAGCGCCAGGCCGACGGTGCCCGAATCGGCGGGCAGGTCGAACCCGGGAAACCCGGCGGCCAGGTCCGCCCCCGAAAACCGGAGCCTGAGCGCCATCTCCGGCGGGCTGGCCGCTCCGTCGAGCCGGAAGGCACCCTCCACGGGCGCACCGCCCACCTGCCCGCGGATGGCGTCCAGGCGCACCTCAGTGCCGGTGGCCACCATCTCGGCGGAGAACGCCTCCATGCGGTAGTGCCGGTGCCTCAGCTCCCCGAAGCGGAGCGCCACCCGTCCCTCCCATGCCGAAATCCACTCCAGTCCGAAGGGCTCGCGGGAAAAGAGGCGCTGCTGTTCGCCTCCTTTCGCCAGCACACCGGCATCGGCTTCCTCCCCCTGCACCAGTCGCGGCTGCACCCGCTTTCCGTGCAGCAATTGCTCGCTCAGGTTCCAGTTGCGGGAGGAGAGCGTGCCCTCCACGTGGAGCGGCGCGCCCGGCCGGACGCCGAAGGCGAGCCTGCCCTGCAGGTCGCTGTCGCCGACGAGCAACTCGCCGATCTCGAGATCCAGGTGGGAGGAGCGGGCCGCGAAACGCCCCCTCAGCTTCACCGGCTTCACGGGATTGAACGCCATGCCCAGCCAGGGTTCGAGCCGGACCAGGTCCGCTGCCTCCCCCTCCACCTCCATCTCGACTGCCGGCTCCTTGGCGGCCACCACCAGGAAACCCTCGCTACGCAGTTGCACACCATCGCCCGCCACCTTCAGTCCGAGGGGCCTGCGGCCCTTCCGCTCCCGGTCGAGCCGCAGCGAAAATTCCATCTTCCGCTCCTGCACCACCGCCGCTCCCCCGAGGTGCAGGACCAGGGTCTCGACGCGCCCGATCCCCCCGGCCTTGCCCTCGGCCTGGACGCGCACCTCCTTGCCCTGCAGGTCGAGCCTCATCCCCTCGAGGCGCAACGCCTCGTAGTCCCCGGCCAGGGTCCCGGCCAGCTCCGCCCGGTCGAAGGGGACGCGCCAGTCCACGCCCAGCGCCGCCAGGAAACCGCGTGCATCTCCCGAGCCCGCTTCCAGCGCCAACGCCAGCCCCTCGCCGGTGACCAGGTCGGCGATCCGCCCCTTCGCCCGCAAGCGGAGCCGTTTTCCCCCGTCCAGGGAGACCCGCAGGTTCTCTGCCCGGTAGGCACCGTCCAGAACGAGGTCCGACTCCACTTCGACGGGCCCCAGCTCGGGCAGGGAATCGAAGGGCGGCCCCTTCAGAATCCGCAGGCC
>JALWGP010000237.1 GCA_027038775.1 Sedimenticola sp.
CCCGAAACCTCTCCCGTTCCCCCGCCGCCTCCACGTCGATGAGCCGCAACAGCAGCATCCAGTGCGCCTTGAGCGTGGCCACGCACTTCGGCACTAGCTCACCCCGGCGCCGCCGCAGTCCCGCCTCCATCTGCAGCTGCTTCCTGGCCTGCTCCAGCTGCGGCTTCAGGGGCAGGGAGAGGTCGAACACCAGCGCCACCTGCTCCGAGCCGGGCCGCCACCCTCCTTCCACCTCCGGCAGGGGATCCGCCTCCCGTGGCCGCCAGCTCAGCCTTCCCTCCCCCACGGGGTCGTCGTCTGCCGGATCGGGGGGAAACTTGTGAAAGCCCCAGCGGGCGCCCAGGGCGCACTCGATGAGCACCTTGTTCCCGTCGATGCGGCAGTCGCCCCCCTCGCATTCACTGGCCGGCACCCAGGCGCGGGGATCGTTCTTCCAGGCACAGAAGTCTCGGTTCGGCGGCCTGCCGTAGGCCGCCTCCAGCGCCTGCCAGGTCTCGTGGAACTCCCGCCACTGGCGCTGGTACTCGGGATTGCGGCGCAGGAACTCCCAGGCCCACTGTTCGCTGGTCAGGGCGTCGCAGAAGTCATATTCTTCGGGCTTGCGCCAGTTTCTGTGGATCAAGGAACCACCATGCCTGTTCGTACACACGACCTCGTGACCGGTGAGCGCCGCTTCCCGGTTCCCTGGCGGGACGTCCAAGGCCATGGATGGCCGAGGCCGAGCGCACATGGATGTACTTGTAGCGGTCCCGCCAGGGAACCGGGAAAGGGCTGACGGCCTCGAAAGCATCCATGTCCATTCTGCCCCCCTTCCGTACCCTGCTGCAACGACTGGTCGCCGAACCCTCGGTGAGCAGCGTCAGCCCCGAGTGGGACCAGCCCAACGTGCGCGTCATCGACCTCCTGGAAGAATGGCTGCACGAGCTCGGCTTCCGGACCGAGAAGCTGGCCATTCCCGGCTGCCCCGGCAAGTTCAACCTGGTGGCCACCCTCGGCACCGGCCCCGACGGCCTGGTGCTCTCGGGCCACACCGACACCGTCCCCTTCGACGAGTCGCGCTGGCACAGCGACCCTTTCACCCTTACCGAGCGCGACGGACGCCTCCACGGCCTGGGCACCTGCGACATGAAGGGTTTCTTCGCCCTGGTGCTGGAAGCGGTGCGGGAGCTGGACGCGAGGCAGCTGAAACACCCGCTCATCGTGCTGGCCACCGCCGACGAGGAGAGCACCATGTGCGGCGCCCGCACCCTGCTGCAGGCACAGCGCAGGCTGGGGCGCCATGCCGTCATCGGCGAGCCCACCGGCCTCAAGCCCGTGCGCATGCACAAGGGCATCGCCATGGAGGCCATCCGCGTCACCGGCCGCGCCGGCCACTCCAGCAACCCCTCGCTGGGCAACAACGCCCTGGAGGGCATGTACCGGGTGCTGGGCGAGATCCTCGCCTGGCGCGAAGAACTCCAGCGCCGCCACCGCAACCCCCTGTTCGAGGTGGCGGTGCCCACTCTCAACCTGGGACACATCCACGGCGGCGACAACCCCAACCGCATCTGCGGCCGGTGTGAGCTGCACATCGATCTCCGCCCCCTCCCCGGCATGGAACTGGAGGCGCTGCGCGGCGAGCTGGCGCACCGCCTCCGGCAGGCGCTGGCCGACACCGGCCTGGAGTTGGAGATGCACTCCCTCTTCGAGGGCATCCCCGCCATGGAGACCCCCGCCTCGGCCGCCATCGTGCAGGCCGCCGAGGCGCTCACCGGCCATCCGTCGCAGGCCGTGGCCTACGCCACCGAGGGCCCGCTGCTCAACGCCATGGGCATGGAGACCGTGATCCTCGGCCCCGGCTCCATCGAGCAGGCCCACCAGCCCGACGAGTTCCTGTCGCTGGACCAGGTGGAGCCGGGAGTGAGGATCCTGCGCGAGCTGATCCAGCAGTTCTGTGCCAGAACCTGATGCCGAAGCGCCGGCAAGAAAATAATTGTTGATATGATTCCTCCCATGAACGACCCCTTCGTCAACTGGTTCCGCGACGCCTCCCCCTACATCCATGCACACCGGGGCAGCACCATGGTGCTCGCCTTCGGCGGCGAGCTGGTGGAGGATGCCGCCTTCTCCAGCTTCATCCACGACCTCGCCCTGCTCCACGGCCTGGGGATCCGGCTGGTGCTGGTGCACGGCAGCCGCCCCCAGATCGAGGCGAGGCTGAAGGCACGGGGCGCCGCCATGCAGGTGATCAACGGCATGCGCATCACCGACGACACCGCCCTGGAGTGCGTCAAGGAGGCGGCCGGCACCGTGCGCGTGGAGATCGAGGCGCGCCTCTCCATGGGACTGGCCAACTCGCCCATGTCGGGCGCACGCATCGAGGTGGACTCGGGCAACTTCGTCACCGCCCGCCCCCTGGGCGTCATCGACGGCGTGGACTACCTCCACACCGGCGAGGTGCGCCGCATCAATGCCGACGCCATGCGCCGCCGGCTGGACGACGGCGCCATGGTGCTGGTGCCGCCCCTGGGCTACTCCCCCACCGGCGAGGTCTTCAACCTCAACGCCGCCGACGTGGCGGCGGAGGCCGCCATCGCCCTGGGCGCCGACAAGCTCATCTTCCTCACCGACGACCGGCTCCTGGACGGCCGCCGCCGGCCCATCAGCAGCCTGCTCCCCGCCGAGGCGGAGGCGCTGCTGGCCCGCCGCAAGCGCCTGGACGAGCAGATGCGGCGGGTGCTGCGCAACGCCGTGCGCGCCGCCCGCAACGGCGTCGGGCGCACCCACATCCTGCCGCGCCGGCAGGACGGCGTGCTGCTGCGCGAACTCTTCACCCGCGACGGCTGCGGCACCCTGGTCTCCATGGAGCGGTGGGAGCGCATCCGCCAGGCCACCATCGACGACGTGGGCGGCATCCTCGAGCTCATCACCCCCCTGGAGGAGGCGGGCGTGCTGGTGCGCCGCTCGCGCGAGCGCATCGAGACGGAGATCGACCACTTCACCGTCCTCGAGCGCGACGGCACCGTCATCGCCTGCGCCGCCCTCTACCCCTTTCCCGAGGCGCGCATGGCCGAGCTGGCCTGCCTGGCCGTGCACCCCGACTACCGCAACCAGGGACGCGGCGACCAGCTGCTGGAACAAATGGAGCAGCGCGCCCGCGAACTGGGCGTGGAGGCGCTCTTCGTGCTCACCACCCGCACCGCCCACTGGTTCCGCGAACGGGGCTTCGAGCCGGCCGGGATCGACCGGCTGCCCGCCCGCAAGCGCGATCTCTACAACTGGCAGCGCAACTCGCGGCTCTT
>JALWGP010000238.1 GCA_027038775.1 Sedimenticola sp.
TATCGTCGGCAGCGTCTGGCTGGTGGGCGACGAGGGGCTCAACACCCTGGTGGATTTCCGCCACCAGCGCCTGCACCGGGCCGAGCGGGGCCAGAACGGCATGGGACGGCAGATGACCGGCCGCAAGGGCGCCGACCTGGAGGTACGGGTGCCGGTGGGGACCCGCGTAACGGACCTCGATACCGGCGAGGTGATCGGAGAGGTGCTCGGGCACGGCCAGCGGCTGCTGGTGGCCCGCGGCGGTAAGCACGGCCTGGGCAACATCCATTTCAAGAGCAGCACCAACCGGGCACCGCGCCAGGCCACCCAGGGAACGCCCGGCGAGAAGCGTACCCTCGGCCTGGAGCTCATCGTGCTGGCCGACGTGGGGCTGCTGGGCATGCCCAACGCCGGCAAGTCGAGTCTCATCGCGCGGGTCTCCCACGCCCGGCCCAAGATCGCCGACTACCCCTTCACCACCCTCTATCCCAACCTTGGGGTGGTCAAGCTGGGCGAGGGCCACAGCTTCGTCGTCGCCGACATCCCCGGTGTCATCGAGGGGGCGGCCGAGGGCGCCGGCCTGGGACTCCAGTTCCTCAAGCATCTCTCGCGCACGCGGCTGCTGCTCCACCTGGTGGATATCGCACCCATGGATGAGACGGTGGACCCAGTGGAGGAGGTGCGCAAGATCGAGGCCGAGGTGGAGAGGTACGGCGGCGAGCTGTTGGAGCGCGAACGCTGGCTGGTGCTCACCAAGAAGGATCTCCTTCCGGAAGAGGAATTCCAGGCGCGCCGCGACCGGCTGGTGGCGGCACTGGACTGGCAGGGCCCGGTGTTCGGCATCTCCTCGGTGACCGGCGAGGGCGTGGACGAACTGGTGCAGGCCTTGGGAAGCCGTCTCGAGGAGAAGAGGGAAGAGACCCCCGATCCCGTGACCGAAGAGCCCTACGATCCCACGCACTCCCGATGATCGAACGCAGCGACATCCCCCGCACCCGCCGCTGGGTGGTGAAGATCGGCAGCGCCCTGCTCACCGCCGAGGGCCAGGGGCTGGACCGCCAGGCGCTGGGCGGCTGGGTGGACCAGATGGCCGACTGGCTGGAGGCCGACGGCCACGAGCTGCTGCTGGTCTCCTCCGGCGCGGTGGCCGAGGGGATGTGCCGCATGGGCTGGACCCGGCGGCCCCGAACCCTGCACGAGCTGCAGGCCGCCGCCGCCATCGGCCAGATGGGGCTGGTGCAGGCCTGGGAGAGCTGCTTCCAGCGCCGGGGGCGCCACACCGCCCAGGTGCTGGTGACCCACGACGACCTCTCCGACCGGCGCCGCTACCTCAATGCACGCAGCACCCTGCGCACCCTGCTCGACCTGCGCGTGGTCCCGGTGGTGAACGAGAACGACGTGGTGGCCAACGAGGAGCTGCGCTTCGGCGACAACGACACCCTGGCCGCGCTGGTGGCCAACCTCGTCGAGGCGGACCTGCTGGTGCTGCTCACCGACCAGCCGGGACTCTTCGACGCCGACCCCAGGGTCCATCCCGATGCCCGTTTGGTGGAGCATGCTGCCGTGGACGACCCGCGGCTGGATCTCTACGCCGGCGAGAGCCGCGGCACCCTGGGTCGCGGCGGCATGGCCACCAAGCTGCGGGCGGCACGGGTGGCGGCCCGCTCCGGCACCGCCACCGTCATCGCTTCCGGCCGGGAGCCGGGGGTGCTCCATCGCATCGCCCGTGGCGAGGCGGTGGGCACCCTGCTGGTGCCGGCGCAGGAGCCCCACGCAGCGCGCAAGCGCTGGTTGGCCGGCCAGCTCCAGGTGCGCGGCACCCTGGTGCTGGACGAGGGGGCGGTGAAGGCGCTGCGCGAATCGGGCAAGAGCCTGCTCGCCGCCGGCGTGCAGTCGGTGGAGGGGCGCTTCTCCCGTGGCGAGGTGGTGGCCTGCGTGGATGCCTCCGGTCGCGAGGTGGCGCGCGGGCTGGTCAACTACTCCTCGGAGGAGGCCCGCCGCATCCTGGGCCAGCCGAGCAGCCGCTTCGAGGCGATCCTGGGCTACAAGGACGACGAGGAACTGATCCACAGGGACAACCTGGTACTCCTCTGATGGCGTCCTGGATCCTCGGCTACGCCCTCACCGGCATCCTGGCCGGTCTGCTGGCAGGGCTCATGGGCGTGGGCGGCGGCCTGGTCATCGTTCCCGCGCTGCTGTTCCTCCTGGGGCTCCAGGGGTTCGATCCCGGCCACCTGGCGCATGTCGCCGTGGGCAGCTCCCTGGCCGCCATCGTGCCCATCTCCATCGCCTCTCTCTGGTCCCACCATCGCCGCGGGGCGGTGGAGTGGCCCGCGGTACTGTGGTTCTCGCCGGGGCTGATGCTGGGTGCGTGGAGCGGCGCCTGGCTGGCCGCGCAGATGAGCACGGCGTGGCTGAAGGGGCTCTTCGGCGCTTTCCTGCTGCTGGTGGCGGTACAGATGCTGAGCGGCTTCCGGCCCCCTTCCTCGAGACGCGGTGAAGGGGTGGCGCTCTTCGGGCCGGCCGGCTGGCTCATCGGGCTGGTTTCGGGGCTGGTGGGCATCGGCGGCGGCACCATGACGGTCCCCTTCCTGCACTGGCGCGGCCGGCCGCTGCCGCGGGCGGTGGCCACTTCCGCCGCATGCGGCCTGCCCATCGCGCTGGCCGGCGCGGCGGGGTTTCTCCACTTCGGCGCCGCCGTGCGGGGGTACGTTCACTGGCCGGCGGTGGCGGTCATCGCGCCCTTCGCGGTGGTCACCGCGCCGCTGGGCGCCCGGCTGGCCCACACCCTGCCGGTGGTGCAACTGCGCAGGCTCTTCGCCCTGGCGCTGGTGGCGGTGGGGCTGCGGCTGATCCTGGGCTCCTGATGGGCACGGCCTTGCGGCTTTTGCCCATCCTGCGCGAAAGGGATTTTGAGGGGGGCGGGGCGGGCAAAGCGCAGCGTGCCCGCCAGTCCCCGGTCTACGGTTTGTGGCGGTTGAGCGGCAGGCGGCGGAAGAGGGCCAGGCGTCCTTCCTGGTCGCGCAGCACCATGCGGTCTCCCTGCAGCGCCACCTCGAACTCCTGGCTTTCGCCCGTCTCGGCGTCGGTGAGGCGCAGGCGGGGCGGCAGCACCTCCAGCCTGAAGTCCCGGTACTGGTCCTTCGCCCAGTAGATGCGTCCCTGGCCGTTCCGGATGGCGAAGAGGAGATTGGTGTTGCTGGCCCAGGCGCCGTCGAGCTGGCGGATGCCCTGCGGCGAAAAGGGTGGTATGGTTGCAGTCCCGGGGGGTGGCGCCCAGCCGTAGGGAGGGGGCG
>JALWGP010000239.1 GCA_027038775.1 Sedimenticola sp.
GCATCCGGCGGCCAGCCTGCCGTGATGTGGTTGGTGGGGCGGGCAATCAGGTGGCTGCATCGGTCGCCGGCAGGAAGCCGGCTTGCTGAAAATGATTGTCGAATGCCAGCGCATGGCTGAGCTCCATGCGCGCCATCACCGTGAAGCGGGTGCAGTCGGTGAAGCTCCACTGCTTGTCAGCCCGTTGCCTGAAGAGATCCAGTGCCTTGTAATAGTCTTCCGGTGCAACGAATACCAGGTCGAGCGTGCTGCTGCGTTCGATGGCATCCAGGAAATCGACAGCCGTGGCGTGGTCGATGCGTGACTGGATCAGGGTCAGGGTTTCATCCAGGACATAATCAGTGGTTACCAGCCTGCCTCTCCATTGTCTCAGAAAGTCTGAGGCGGCGGCATGGTCCTGGTCCCGGCGGGCAAGCGCAGCAAACCAGCCGCCGGTGTCGACGAAGACGGGCTTCATTTCCTGTTGCCATACAGGTAGTCGTCATGGTGCCTTGCGGTCGCCTCCTCGGGACCTTCCGCCATGCCAATGATCTCCAGCAAGGGGTCATTGCCACGTTTGTCCTGCTCGCGGATTTGCTCGTCCACGAGTTCGCGCAACAAGGCGCTGATGCTCCTGCCGCTGCGCCTGGCCTTGGCCTTCAGGTAGCGGTATTGACGCTCTTCGAGTTGGATCTGGGTACGGTGCATGTCGGTGTGCCTTCGATTGTTGCGCATTACATGATGGAAGAAATTATGGTGTCATCACCGCTGATCTTCAAGGAGCCTGGGATTTCTCCTGTACCATCCCGATCAGAGCCGCGGGCGGAGTGGGGGTATCTCGGTATTGCAGGGCACCGGCACAAGGGACTCGAGCGTTTCTTCCTCGATGGCGACCGACGCGGCATTCAGACTCAGCATGCAGGAAAGTTGTCACGACAGCTGGCGGTCCTCAACCGGGCCACATGCCCTGACGATGTCAATCTTCCGGGATGGCGATTACATCCCCTGAAGGGACGGTTGGCAGGACATTGGGCGATCAGCGTCAGTGGCAATTGGCGCTTGACCTTTACCTTCGAGCAAGGCGATGTGGTGTTGCTGGATTACCAAGACTATCACTGAAAGGAGCTTTACCATGGCGGTACAACACAACCCTCCCCATCCGGGCGCCATCCTCAGAGAAGATATCCTGCCCTCTTTGGGGCTGAGTGTCACCGAGGCCGCACGGCAGCTGGGGGTGTCCCGGGTCACCTTGTCCCGGCTGATCCACGAACAAGCCGGTATCACTCCCGAGATGGCCCTGAAAATCGAACGTTGGCTGGGTGTCGAGCGGGGTGGCCGGGCCGAGATGTGGGCGGGCATGCAGCTCGATTACGACATGTGGAAGGCGCGGCAGCGGCACAAGGCGGCTTGAGGCAGAGCAGCGAGTGGTGGGTTTCGAGCATGTGATGTCATCCCGGACATGAACCGGGATACAGGGGGTCGGGTCCGGGTCTCATCCAGGACATGATAGGTGGGTAGAAGTCTGCTCTTCCAGCGATGCAGCTCGGGTTCACCTTGCCGGTGCAGAGGGTATCACCGATGCCTGGCAGGTGGTGCGCCGGGTGCGCCAGGCCCGTCGGGAGGGGGGTACAGGAATGGCAGCGGTTGGTGTCGGAGTTTGGGGGTGACCGACATCGGGTGGGAGACTCGGCCGATGGCGTACAATAGACTGATGCCAGTGATTACCGACATGCGGCCAGCGAGTGGCCGTCATTCGCTCGTTCGACTGAACGAAAGCAGGAGGTCATTATGAAATCCGAATTCACAGCCCTTATCGAGAAGGCTCCGGAAGGGGGATATTGGGCGGTGTGTCCGGAGATCCCGGGTGCGAATGGTCAGGGCGAAACTGTCGAAGAGGCGAAAAAGAGCCTGAAGGAGGCGATAGAGTTGATTCTTGAAGATCGTCGCGAGGATATGCTTCGTGGTCTTCCCGAAGATGTGATTCGCGATACGGTGCAGGTCGCGTGAAACGCCGGGATTTGGAGCGAAAACTGCGAATTGCCGGCTGCTACTTGAAGCGGGAAGGCCGTTCGCACACGCTCTGGATCAATCCGAAGACGGGTGTAGTCGAGACAGTGCCTCGACATAATGAAATCAAAGAGCCCCTGGCTCGCAAGATCCTCAAGAACATGGGGGCTGATTAAAGCGCGGCCGACTCTGAGATCGTACCGCGGTTTCTGTTGTGCCATCCCGGGCTTGGCCCGGGATCCAGGGGATTGGGCTTGGATATGCTTTCCCGTGTCCCGGATCTCGCTGCGCTCGTCCGGGACGACTTTTGAGTGTGATCTGAAAAGGAACCGGCTTTCATGAACACGGACAGCAAGATCTACGTCGCCGGCCATCGCGGCCTGGTGGGCTCGGCCATCGTGCGGCAGTTGCAGGCGCGGGGGTTCGACAACCTGGTGACGCGCACCCACGGCGAGCTGGACCTGACCGACCAGGCGCAGGTGCGTGACTTCTTCGCCGCCGAGCGGCCGGAGTACGTGGTGCTGGCGGCGGCCAAGGTGGGGGGCATCCATGCCAACGACACCTACCCGGCCGAGTTCATCTACCAGAACCTGATGATCGAGGCCAATGTCATCGACGCGGCCTGGCGGAACGGGGTGAAACGGCTGCTGTTCCTGGGCAGCTCCTGCATCTACCCGCGCGAGGCGCCCCAGCCCATGCGCGAGGAGGCGCTGCTCACCGGCCCGCTGGAGCCCACCAACGAGCCCTACGCCCTGGCGAAGATTTCCGGGATCAAGCTGTGCGAGTCCTACAACCGGCAGTACGGCACCGATTACCGCTCGGTGATGCCCACCAACCTCTACGGCCCGGGGGACAACTTCCATCCCGAGAACTCGCACGTCATCCCGGCCCTGATGCGGCGCTTCCACGAGGCGAAGGTGCGGGGGGACGCGCAGGTGACGGTGTGGGGTTCGGGCCGGCCCATGCGCGAGTTCCTGCACGTGGACGACATGGCCGAGGCCTCGCTCTTCGTGCTGGAGCTGGATGAAGAGACCTACCGCGCCAACACCCGGCCGATGCTCTCGCACATCAACGTGGGCACGGGAAAGGACTGCACCATCCGCGAACTGGCCGAGACCATGAAGCGGGTGGTGGGGTTCGAGGGTGAGCTGGTGTTCGACCCCTCGAAACCCGACGGCGCGCCGCGCAAGCTGCTGGACGTTTCACGGCTGGCGAAGATGGGATGGCGCTACCGCATCGAGCTGGAAGAGGGCCTGTGCCAGAC
>JALWGP010000240.1 GCA_027038775.1 Sedimenticola sp.
GCAGTACGGCGATGTGCCCCACCCGGGCCGGCGCCAGCCGCTGCTGCGCTTCATACCAGCTGGCGAGGAGCGAGGGAAGGGCCGGGTGGTCGGGATAGAGGGACCGCCACTCCTGGAACGGGGCGGCCACCCCCTGGGGATCGTTGGGATAGCCGCGCAGCAGGGAGGCCAGCTCCGCCCAGCCCCGCGCTGTTTCGTCCGGCGGCAACGCCTGGTCCAGCACCTGGGGGGGCTGGCGTACCAGGATGGAGAGGATCTGCAGCTGCAGCGCCAGGCGTTCGCTCTCCTCCTGCACCCTCGGCTCGAGCCGGATCAGCGTGCGGGCCTGGCCCAGGCGATCCCCGAGCAGCTCCTGGGCCCGGGCGCGGAGCGCCAGGGTGCGCCTGGCGAGTTCCGGGCCGGCCTCCTGTTCCAGGCCCTCCAGCAGCTGGAGAGCGCCGGCCGCATCCTCCTGCTGCAGCCTGAGCCCGGCCTGCACCAGCCGGTAGCGTCGTTGCAGGCGGGGTGGCAGCAGCTGCGGGTCGATGCCTGCAAGCAGCTCGCGTCCCTTGTCTTCCTCGCCGGCCTGCAGCAGACTGTCGGCTGCCAGCAGCCGGTAGGCCAGCCGCTTTTCACCGCCGGCCTGTCCGGCCAGCGCCAGGTAGAGGGCGGCGGCGGCGTCGTACTGCTTCTCCTGGAAAAGCCGTTCGGCGTGTCGCGCCTGGGCGTCCACCGGGGATTCGGGTGGCGTGGCGCAGGCGGCCACGAACAGCACGAGCAGGAGGGGAAGAAGACGATGCAACATCTCGGGTATGCCGGTGCGGGTTCCTTGGTAGGAAGGGCATGCTGGCCCGGAACTGGTCCTTGCGCGGGGCCTCCTTGAACGAAGTGGCGAGTATCTTATGAGCCAGCAGCCAGTGTCAAACGGAAGGGGCGTGCTCTACGTGGTGGCCACCCCCATCGGCAACCTGGACGACCTCTCCAGGCGCGCCATCGAGGTGCTGGGGTCGGTGGCGCACATCGCAGCAGAGGATACCAGGCACACCCGTCGCCTGCTCCGGCACCATGGCATCGACACCCCCATGACGCCGCTCCACGAGCACAACGAGACGCGGGTGCTCGGCAGGATCGTCGGCTGGCTGGAGGCGGGAGAGTCGGTGGCGCTGGTCTCCGACGCGGGCACGCCCCTGATCAGCGATCCCGGGTTTCCGCTGGTGCGCGAATGTCGCCGGCGGGGGCTGAAGGTGTCGCCGGTTCCCGGGCCCAGCGCGGTGGTGGCGGCCCTGAGCGTCTCCGGCCTTCCGGCCGACAGTTTCTGCTTCCACGGCTTCCTGCCGCGCCAGCGGGCCGCCCGCCGCGAGCGGCTCGAAAGGCTCAGGCGGTCCACCTCCACCCTCGTCTTCTACGAGTCCTCCCACCGCATCGAGAGCACCCTCGCCGACCTGGCGGAGATCTTCGGCGGGGGACGCCGCGGCTGCGTGGCCCGCGAACTGACCAAGCGGCACGAGGAGATCCTGGACGGCACCCTGGGCGAGCTGGCCGAACGGGTGGCGGCGGATCCCGACCGGCGCCGCGGGGAGTTCGTGGTGCTGGTGGCGCCGCCGGAGCAGACCGGGGAGGAGGGGCGTTTCGAAGGGGAGACCGACCAGGTGCTCGCGCTCCTGCTGGAGGAGCTGCCGCTGAAGCAGGCGGTGTCGCTGGCGGCGCGCATTACCGGGGAGAACCGGAACCGGCTCTACCGCCGGGCGCTGGAAATGCACTGAGGCGGCGGTGCAGGAGGCCCGCCCCGGGGCCGAATTCCAAATATTCGCGGCGAGGGCGCCGCTCCTACAATCCCCTCCCGTAGGAGGCCTGCCCCCGGGCCGAATTTCAAACATTCGCGGCGAGGGCGCCGCTCCTACAATCCACCTCCTGTAGGAGGCCCGCCCCCGGGCCGAATTTCGAATGTTCGCTTCTGCCCTGGCTGCAGGAGGCACGCGCCCGACACGGCTCTCGGTGCGGAACTTTTCCTCTTTCCTTCTGCTCAAAGAGCGCGATTTCCTCGTCCGAATCAACAACAACAAGTCGGAGTCCACAGCCATGATCGACGTCGAAGGCGTGACGCGCCGCTTCGGCGATTTCACGGCGGTGGCGGAGGTCGGTTTCCGCATTCAGCCGGGTGAGATCGTCGGCCTGCTGGGGCACAACGGCGCGGGCAAGACCACCCTCATGAAGATGATCACCGGCTACCTGGAGCCCACCGAGGGGGTCATCCGGGTGGACGGGATGCCGGTGAGCGAGGATCCCGCCAGGGTCCGTTCCCTCATCGGCTACCTGCCGGAGAACTGCCCGCTCTATCCCGAGATGACGGTGATGGAGTATCTCGACTTCCAGGCCGGCCTGCACGGGGTGCCCGAGGCGGAGCGGCCGACCGCCCTGGCGCGGGCCATCCGCCTCACCGAGCTGGCGCCCAAGGCGCTCGCGCCCATCCACACCCTCTCGCGCGGCTACCGCCAGCGGGTGGGGGTGGCCCAGGCCATCCTCCACCGGCCACGCATCCTCATCCTCGACGAGCCCACCAACGGCCTCGACCCCACCCAGATCCTGCACATGCGCGAGCGCATCCGGGAGCTGGCGAAGGAGGCCACGGTGATCGTCTCCACCCACATCCTGCAGGAGGTGCAGGCGGTGTGCGAGCGGGTGATCATCCTGCGCGCCGGGCGCAAGGTGGTGGACGGCCGCCTCGACGAGCTGCAGCGGGCACGCGGCCTGCAGCTGGTGGTGGACCAGCCGCCGGAGCGGGTACGGGCGGCCCTGGCGCCGGTGGAGGGCGTGGGGGCGGTGGAGCCCGCCGGGGAGCACGCCGGTCGCTTCACCTACCGCCTGGAGGCGTCGCCCGAAGCGGCGCCCCGGGTGGCCCGGGCGGTGCAGGAGGCGGGCTTCGCCCTGCACGGTCTCTGCCCCGAGACCCGTGACCTGGAACGGCTGTTCGCCGAGGTGCAGACCGGCGGGGAGGTGCGGCATGTGGCGTGAGATCCGGCAGGTGGCGCGCCGCGAGCTGGGCGCCTTCTTCGGCTCGCCGGTGGCCTATCTCTTCCTGGGCGCCTTCCTGGTGGTGACCCTCTTCGTCTTCTTCTGGGTGGAGACCTTCTTCGCCCGCAACATCGCCGACGTGCGGCCCCTCTTCCGGTGGATGCCCCTGCTGCTCCTCTTCCTGGTGGCGGCGCTCACCATGCGCGCCTGGGCGGAAGAACGGCGCGCATGGTGAGCGCCGCCACCAGGA
>JALWGP010000241.1 GCA_027038775.1 Sedimenticola sp.
CCCACCGCCAGCGCCCGCATCACGGCGGCAGCGGCTTTCCGACGGCATCGAGGCGGCGTTGGAGTCACCGCGCGCCGCCGCCGTGATGCGGGCGCTGGCGGTGGGGGACCGCGGTGGCCTGGCCCCCCGCGACCGCGACGCCTTCGCCGCCACCGGAACCAGCCACCTCATGGCCATCTCCGGCCTCCACGTGGGGCTGGTGGCGGGGCTCGCCTGGCTGCTGGGCGCCTTCCTGTGGCGGCGGGTGCCCGCGCTCTGCGCCTGCTGGCCGGCGCGGGTGGCCGCTGCGCCCCTGGCCATGGGCGTGGCCATCGCCTACGCCGCCCTGGCCGGTTTCTCCCTGCCCACCCTGCGTGCGCTCATCATGCTGCTGGTGGTGGCGGTGGCGCTGGTGGCGCGGCGCCACGCCAGGCCGGGCCCGGTGCTGGCCACGGCCCTGCTGGCGGTTCTGCTGTGGGATCCCGCCGCCGTGCGGGAGGCGGGCTTCTGGCTCTCCTTCGGCGCCGTGGCCATTCTCCTGGTCTTCGCCCACGTCGGGGGACGCTGGCGCTGGCTGTGGCTGCAGCTGGCCCTCTCCCTGGGGCTGCTGCCGGTGCTCGCCTGGCAGCAGATGCCCCTCTCCCTGCTGTCGCCGCTGGTGAACCTGCTGGCCATCCCGCTCTTCTCCCTGGTGGTGGTCCCGGGCACCCTGCTGGCGGTGGCCCTGGAGTGGCTGTCGGGATGGCCCGGCGGGCCCTGGCTGCAGGCGATGGCGTGGCTGCTGGAACGGGTGCTGGACGGCCTCCACCTGCTGGCCGGCTGGAACCCGCCGCTGAGCGGCCACGAGCCCTGGCTGTGGGCCGGTGCCTGGCTGCTGGCCCTGCTTCTGGCCTGGCGCCTTCGCGTGGGCAGCGTACGCCAGCGGGGCGCCGCCCTCGCCCTTCTGGCGCTCTCCGGCCTGGGCGCCTGTGTGCCCTCCCTGCGTACCCTGCCGCCCGGCCATTTCGAGCTGACGCTGCTCGACGTGGGGCAGGGGCTCTCGGCGGTGGTGCGCACCCGCCACCACCTGCTGGTGTACGACACCGGGCCTGCCTTTCCTTCCGGCTTCGATACCGGCAGTGGCGTGGTGGCGCCCTACCTGCAGGCGCTGGGGGCCATGCGGGTGGACCGCCTGGTTCTGAGCCACGGCGACAACGATCACACGGGGGGCGCCCGGGGACTCCTGGCGCGGATCGCGGCCGATGAGATCCTGGCCGGTGAGCCGCATCGGCTCCGCCTCGACCGGCCGGTGGCGCCCTGCCGGGCGGGCGACCAGTGGTGGTGGGATGGAGTCCGTTTCCAGGTGATCTCTCCCGCGCCGGAAGCCGGGCTGCGGGGCAACGACGCCTCCTGCGTGCTGCGCATCTCCAGCAGCGGCCGGGTGCTGCTGCTCACCGGCGATATCGATGCCGCGGTGGAGGAGGCGCTGGTGGCACGCCACGGCCGGGCGCTGCGCAGCGACCTGGTGGTGGCCGCCCACCACGGCAGTGCCGGCTCCTCCACCCCCACCTTCGTGGCCGCCACCCGGCCGGCGTGGGTGCTCTTCTCCTCGGGCCCCGGCAACCGCTGGGGGTTCCCGAAGAAGACGGTGGTGGCGCGCTGGTGCGTGGTGGGTGCCCGTCCCCTGGATACCGCGCGGGAGGGCGCCATCCGCTTCCGTTTCGCGCCGGACTCGGTGGCGGTGGTGGAGCGGTATGCGCGGGACCACAGGCGCTACTGGCACCCGAAAATGGAGCGGCAGAAGCCGGTGGCTTGCAGTATGATTGCACCAATCGAAGACGGAGGGTGACGACCGGTGTTCGAACTGATCAAGGCAGGCGGCCTGCTCATGTGGCCCATCCTCGCCTGTTCCGTGGTGGCCATGGCCATCACCCTGGAGCGGCTCTGGGCCTACCGGCGCAAGCGGGTGGTGCCCGACCACCTGCTGCCGCAGATCTGGAAGCTCTACAAGAAGGGTGAACTGGACCGCCAGCGCATCCTGGCCATCCGCGAGAGCTCGCCCCTTGGGCGCATGCTGGCCACGGGGCTGGCCAACCTGCCGCATTCGCGGGAGGTGATGAAGGAGGCCATCGAGGAGGAGGGGCGCCAGGTGGTGCATGGCCTGGAGCGCTACCTCAACGCCCTGGGCACCATCGCCGCCATCTCCCCCTTGCTGGGGCTGCTGGGCACCGTCATTGGCATGATCAAGGTCTTCACCGCCATCACCGCCGCCGGCGTGGGCAACCCGGCGGTGCTCGCCGGTGGCATCTCCGAGGCCCTCATCACCACGGCTGCCGGCCTCACCGTGGCCATTCCCAGCCTCATCGCCCACCGCTATCTCACCGGCCGTGTCGACGAGCTGGCCATCGCCATGGAGGAGCAGGCGATCAAGATGGTGGAGGTGCTCCACGGCGAGCGGGAGCAGGAATGAACATCCGGCCGGCGAGACGTCAGCGTAACGCGCTGGTGGACATGACCCCGCTCATCGACGTGGTCTTCCTGCTGCTCATCTTCTTCATGGTCTCCACCACCTTCGACAAGCAGACCCAGCTCAAGGTGGACCTGCCCGAGGCCTCGGCCATCCCCGAGGAGCAGAAGGAGCAGAAGGTGATCGAGGTTGTGGTGGACAGCAAGGGCCGCTTCTACATCGACGACCGGGAGCTGGTCACCCACGACGTGGAGACCCTCAAGCGGGCGCTGAAGAAGCTGGCGGAAGGGAGGGTCGACCTCCCCGTCCGCGTGACCTCCGACCGCCAGGCTCCCTTCCAGGCGGTGATCATGGTGATGGACGCCGCCGGACAGCTGGGCATGAGCCGGCTCAGCTTCCTCACCCGGGCTCCCGCCGCCGAGAACTGATGCTGGCGCGCCTCTGGTACGGCAACCCCTGGCTCGCCCTGCCGCTGCTGCCCCTCTCGCTGCTCTACGGCATCCTGGTATGGACGCGGTGGTTCGCCTACCGCGTCGGGCTGAAGCGGGTGCACCGCTTCCCGGTGCCGGTGGTGGTGGTGGGCAACGTCACCGCGGGTGGCACCGGCAAGACGCCGCTGGTGATCTGGATGGCGCACCACCTCCGGTCCCTGGGTTTCCGGCCGGGCATCGTCTCCCGTGGTTACGGCGGAAAGGCGAGCCACTGGCCGCAGCAGGTGCGGCCCGACAGCGACCCGGTGATGGTGGGCGACGAGGCGGTACTGCTGGCCCGGCGCACCGGCTGTCCCACGTGCGTGCCGCCCGGT
>JALWGP010000242.1 GCA_027038775.1 Sedimenticola sp.
CTGTAGGAGGCCCGCCCCCGGGCCGAACATCGAACCTTCGCGGCGGGGACGCCGCTCCTACCTCGGCTGTGGGAGGCCCGCCCCCGGGCCGAACTCCGAAAACATTCGCGGCGGGGGCGTCGCTCCTACACCGCCGTAGGAGGCCCGCCCCCGGGCCGAACATCGAATCTTCGCGGCGGGGGCGCCGCTCCTGCCCGTAGCGAAACCACGCACGTCCTTCGATGAGCCGGGTCTCCCTCTTCTTCAGCGGGATCTCCAGGGTTCTTCAGCGGGATCTCCAGGGACGTGCGGGTCCCGCGAAAGGCAGGAAGCCGGGAACGGCCATGGATGGATTACAATGTGGCTTTGCCCCAGTTCCGAAACGCCATGGAACCGGCCCGCCGCATTCTCCGCGACATCTTCGGCTACGACGACTTCCGCCCCAACCAGGCGGAGATCGTCCAGACCCTCATCGACGGCGGAGACGCCCTGGTGCTCATGCCCACCGGCGGCGGCAAGTCGCTCTGCTACCAGATCCCCGCCATCGCCCGCCCCGGCTGCGGCGTCGTGGTCTCGCCGCTCATCGCCCTGATGCAGGACCAGGTGGAGGCCCTGCGCCAGCTGGGGGTGAAGGCCGCCTTCCTCAACTCCACCCTCGACTGGCCCGAGGTGCAGGCCGTGGAGCAGGCTCTGCTGGCCGGGGGCCTGGACCTGCTCTACATCGCCCCCGAGCGGCTGCTGGCCGAGCGCACCCTGGACCTCCTGGAACGGGCCACCCTGGCCCTCTTCGCCATCGACGAGGCCCACTGCGTCTCCCAGTGGGGCCACGACTTCCGCCCCGAGTATCGCCAGCTCAAGGTGTTGCACCAGCGCTGGCCGGAGGTGCCGCGCATCGCGCTCACCGCCACCGCCGACGCCCGCACCCGCGCCGAGATCGTGGAGCAGCTCGACCTGGGGCAGGCGCGGCACTTCGTCAGCAGCTTCGACCGCCCCAACATCCGCTACACCATCACCGAGGGGGACAACGCCCGTGAGCGGCTCTGGCGCTTCCTCGAGCGGGAGCACCCCGGCGATGCCGGCATCGTCTACTGCCTGTCGCGAAAGAAGGTGGAGGAGACGGCCCGCTGGCTGTCGCAGAAGGGCCGCACCGCCCTGCCCTACCACGCCGGCATGAGCAGCCGGGAGCGCGAGGCCAACCAGCAGCGGTTCCTGCGCGAGGAGGGGGTGATCATGGTGGCCACCATCGCCTTCGGCATGGGCATCGACAAGCCCGACGTGCGCTTCGTGGCCCACCTCAACCTGCCGAAGAGCATCGAGGCCTACTACCAGGAGACGGGCCGTGCCGGGCGCGATGGCCTGCCCGCCAACGCCTGGATGGCCTACGGCCTGCAGGACGTGATCCTGCTGCGCCAGATGGCCGAGGAGAGCGATGCCGACGAGGGTCACAAGCGTATCACCCGCCACAAGCTGGAGGCCATGCTGGGGCTGTGCGAAGACACCGGCTGCCGTCGCCAGGCCCTGCTGGCCTACTTCGGCGAGACCCTGGCCGAGCCCTGCGGCAACTGCGACAACTGCCTGGAGCCGCCCGAAACCCGGGAGGCCACCGAGGCGGCGCAGAAGGCACTCTCCTGCGTCTGGCGCACCGGCCAGCGCTTCGGCGTCAACTACCTCGTCGAGGTGCTGCTGGGCAAGGAGAACGAGCGCATCCGCCGCTTCGGCCACCACCGCCTCTCCACCTTCGGCATCGGGGACGAACTCAAGGCCGCCGAGTGGCGCAGCCTCTTCCGCCAGCTCATCGCCCGCGGCTACCTGGAAGTGGACCACGACGGGTACGGCGCACTCAAGCTCACCGAGCGCTGCCGCGCCCTGCTGCGCGGCGAGGAGCCGCTGACGCTGCGCAAGGCCCGCCGTCCCGAGCGGCGGAAACCGGAAAAGGCGGCGGCCTCTCCGGCGGCCATCGCCCGCGAGTTCGACGCCCGTGATGCCGCCCTCTTCGAGGCCTTGCGCGAGCTGCGCCTGGAGCTGGCCCGCGAGCAGGGGGTGCCACCCTACATCATCTTCCACGACACCACCCTGAAGGAGATGGTGGTGGTGCAGCCGCGCACCCTGGAGGAGATGGGCGGCATCACCGGCGTGGGCGCGCAGAAGCTGGCGCGCTACGGGCAGCGCTTTCTCGACGTGATCTCCAACCCTTCCCGGAGTGCCGCAGAAAACCCACCTCCATCCCCGTAGGAGCGGCGCCCCCGCCGCGAATTGTTTGGAGTTCGGCCCGGGGGCGGGCCTCCTACGGCGGTGTAGGAGCGGTGCCCTCGCCGCGAATTGCATGGAGTTCGCCCGGAGCGGGCCGCCTACGGCGGTGTAGGAGCGGCGCCCCCGCCGCGAAGGTTCGGCGTTCGCCCGGGGCGGGCCGCCTACTTGCCGATGCAGAAGCTGGAGAAGATCTCCCCCAGCAGGTCGTCGGCGCTGAACTCGCCGGTGATCTCGGAAAGGGCCTGCTGGGCCAGGCGCAGCTCTTCAGCCAGCAGTTCGCCGGCGCCGGTCTCCTCCAGTACGCGGCGACCCTGCTCCAGGTGGGCCAGCGCCCGGTCGATGGCATCGAGGTGGCGGCGGCGGGCGAGGAACTCGCTGTGCTCACCGCCCTGGAAGCCCATGCTGTCGAGGAGATGCCGGCGCAGCCCGTCGAGCCCCTCGCCCGACCGGGCCGAGAGCCGCACCTCGGGCAGGCCGTCGCGCTCGCCCGTGCCGGGCGCCTCGCCCGCCAGGTCCACCTTGTTGCGCACCAGGGTCACCGGCACCCCCTCGGGCAGTTGTGCCTCGGCAAAGCCGCGGTTCCCCGGATCGGCGGCGGCATCGTAGACCCAGAGCACCCGGTCGGCGCGGGCCAGCTCCTCCCGCGCCCGGCGCACTCCTTCACGCTCCACCCGGTCCTCGGTCTCGCGCAGGCCGGCGGTGTCCACTAGGTGCACCGGCACGCCCTCGAGGGAGATGCGCTCGCGCAGCAGGTCGCGGGTGGTACCGGGGATCTCGGTGACGATGGCGCTCTCGGCCCCCGCCAGGGCGTTGAGCAGGCTCGACTTGCCGGCGTTGGGCAGGCCGGCGATGACCAGGGTCATGCCGTCACGCAGCAGGCGCCCGGTGCGGGCGCTGGCGCGCACCTCCTGCACCGCCTCCATCACCGCCTGCAGCCGGGTCAGCACCTGGCCGTCGGCGAGGAAGTCGATCTCCTCCTCGGGAAAGTCCAGCGCCGCCTCCACGAAGACGCGCAGCTCGGTGAGCCGCTCCACCAGCTGGTGGATACGCCAGGAGAAGGCCCCCTGCAGGGAGCGGCTGGCCAGGCGCGCCGCCGCCTCGGTCTCGGCGTCGATGAGGTCGGCCACCGCCTCGGCCTGGGCCAGGTCGAGCTTGTCGTTGAGGAAGGCGCGCTCGGAGAACTCGCCGGGGCGCGCCAGGCGGGCGCCCAGCTCCAGCACCCGCCTGAGCAGCAGGTCCATCACCACGGGGCCACCGTGGCCCTGGAGCTCGAGGACATCCTCGCCGGTGAAGGAGCGGGGCGCGGGAAAGTAGAGGGCGATGCCCTCGTCGATCACTTCGCCTTCGGCGTCCAGGAAACGGCGGAAGGCGGCGTGGCGGGGTTCGGGCAGGGCGCCGATCACCCCCTCGGCGATGGCCGGCACCGCGGGGCCCGAGACGCGCACGATCCCCACCCCGCCGCGGCCGGGTGGAGTAGCAATGGCAACGATGGTGTCAACAGTGGGGTTCATCTCCGATTGCCAGGAATGATGCCGGCAATATCCACGGACTCCAAGCCGGGGGGTTTCCTTCCGGTGGGATCCCGGCGGCAGGGATGCCGCCGCGAAGCCTACAGGGAGGTATTCACGGCGTTCCCACCGGAAGGAAACACCCCCGGCTTTTCAGGCTCCGGCTGCAGTTGTCAGAGCTTCTTCGCCTGTGCCTCGATGCGCCGCGTGATCACCCACTGCTGGGCGATGGAAAGGATGTTGTTCACCGTCCAGTAGAGCACCAGTCCCGAGGGGAAGAAGGCGAACATCACGGTGAAGACGAAGGGCAACGCCATCATCATCTTCTCCTGCATGGGGTCGGGCGGCGCCGGGTTGAGCTTCTGCTGCACAAACATGGTGACCCCCATGATCACCGGCAGCACGTAGTAGGGATCCTGCACCGAGAGGTCCTTGATCCAGAAGATCCAGGGCGCCTGGCGCAGCTCCACCGACTCCATCAGCACCCAGTAGAGGGCGATGAAGAAGGGCATCTGGATCAGGATGGGCAGGCAGCCCCCGAGCGGGTTGATCTTCTCCTTCTTGTAGATCTCCATCATGGCCGCCTGCAGGCGCTGCTTGTCGTCGCCGTAGCGGTCCTTGAGCGCCTGGATGCGCGGCGTCAGGTTGCGCATCTTGGCCATGGAACGGTAGCTGGCCTCCGAGAGCTTGAAGAAGACCGCCTTGATGAGGATGGTGAAGAGGATGATGGTCCATCCCCAGTTGCCCACCACCGAGTTGATCCAGGCAAGGATATGGTAGATGGGCTTGGCCAGGATGGTGAGCCAGCCGTAGTCCACCACCAGGTCCAGCCCCTCGGCGATGGAGGCGAGGGTCTCCTGGTCCTTGGGGCCCAGGTAGATGGCGGCGTCGAAGGCATGGCTCTCGCCCGGCGCCACCTTCACCGCCTGTGAATACTCGCCGATCACGTAGTGGCCGTTGGCCAGCCCCTTGCCGTAGAAGTGGCGCGGCTCGCTCTTCGGCGGAATCACGGCACCCAGGAAGTAGTGCTGGATCATGGCGATCCAGCCGCCGGTGACCTCCTTGTCCAGCTCGCCGGCGGCCAACGCCTCGAAGTCGAACTTCTGGTACTTCTCCTCGGGATCCCAGGCCACCCCACCGGTATAGGTGTACATGAGGGCGTTGCCCTTGCCCTGGGGCTCGCCCCGCTGCAGCTGGTGGTATTCGCGCCCCTGCCAGGGTTCCGCGGATTCATTGCTGACGATGTGGCGGATCTTCACCAGGTGGCTGCCGCGGGTAAAGGTGTACCGCTTGGTCACCTTCACCCCCTTCGGGCCGGTCCAGACGAGATCCACGTCGAGGGTGCCGGCACCTTCGGCCATGCGGTAACCGGTCTTCTCCGCCTGGTAGCGCGCCTCGTGGGTGGGGGCCTCGCCGCCGGCGGCGAGCAGGCCGCTCTGCACGATGAAGAAGTCGGTGGGATCCCGGCTCAGCAGGCGGTACTTCTCCTCGGGCCGGTCGACCGAGACCGGGTACTTCTGCAGCCAGGCCTCGGCGATGGTGCCGCCGCGCAGGTCGAGCTTCACCCGCAGGGTGTCGGTGACCACCTCCACGCTGCCACCGGCCGCCGCCTGGTCCGTCGCTGCTGCGGGCGCGGCGGCTTCATCGATGGCGGCGGTGGAAGGCACCTGCGGCACCGCCTCCTCCGCCTGCCCGCCGCCGCCCGGCGCCACGGCCGCCTGCTGCGCCACCGGACCATAATCCTCCTGCCAGGCCTGCCACAGAAGAAAGCCGGTGTAGGCCAGGGCCATGATGAGCAAGAGTCTTATGTTGTCCATGTCTCTCTTCGGTCTGTGGAATATGGATTCAGCCGACAGCCCCTCGAGCCAGGCGTCGCCAGTGCCGCTCCAGCGCGTCGAGCAGGGTACGGTTGTCCACTGCGTCGAGCCCCGGCTTCACCAGGACCACGATGTCCAGCCCCCGGAGTTCGTGCTGATGGTGACGGAAACTCTCCCGGATCAGGCGCTTGATGCGGTTGCGGCTGGTGGCGCGGCGCAGGTGCCTCTTCGCCACCGCCAGTCCGAGGCGCGCCTGCGGCAGGCCCGAAGGACGATAGAGAACCGTGAAATACCGGTCGCTGGAGCGCTCCGGCTGCTCGAAGACCCTTCTGTACTCCGCGCCCTTGAGCAGCCGGGCGCTGCGCGGGAAACGCCGGGAGTCGATGGGTTCCTGTCCTCAGGGGGTCAGACGGGCGCGGCCCTTGGCGCGGCGGGCCTTGATCACCTTGCGGCCGTTCTTGGTGGCCATGCGCGCACGGAAACCGTGGGTGCGGGCGCGCTTGAGGTTGCTGGGCTGAAAGGTACGTTTCATGGTTCTTCCCGGATTCCTGGTTTTTCGTTCTGCAGAAACGGCTTCGGACACGGGGCCCGCCGCCACGAAAAAGACGGGCAAATCTAGTCCATTTGGGCCCCGCTGTCAATCTCGGCCCCGGCTGTGCTAGGGTCGGAGCAGCACCCTTTTCAGTCGGTTCAAGGAGCGGATCATGGGCGAAGTTCGGAAAACTTTTCCCCTCCACCTGCACATCACCCTCCTCTTCGTCCTCCTGATGCTGGTGGTGGGGTCCATCCTCGTGGGCTACCACCACGCCCGCAGCCGGGAGATCATTCTCTCCGCTTCCAGGACGCTTTTTGGAAGCATCGTCCAGGAAGTGTTGACGCATTTCTCGGGCACCCACTGTCCCGCTGCCACGCTCGTCTCGCTGCTCACCCGGTCTCCGCTCGCCACCGCCGGCTCGCTGGCGGAGCGGCTGGAGACCCTGCCCCTGCTGCGGGAGGCGCTGGCGCAGCAACCCTACCTCTCGGCCATCCAGGCCGGCTACGACAACGGGGACTACTTCATCCTGAGGCCCATCACGGATCCCGGCCTGGGGAAGCGGTTCCACTCCCCGCCCGGCACCGCCTACGTGGCCGACCACATCGGCCGGGACGACCAGGGCCGGCGCACCATGACCCGGATCCACTACGACGCCCACCTGGGGGAGCTGGCCCGGGAAACCGGGAAGAAGACGGACTACGATCCCCGCATCCGGCCCTGGTACCGGCTGGCGCAGGCAGGCGATGGACCCGCTCTGAGCCGCCCCTACCCCTACTATTTCCTGAAGAAGATCGGTGTGACGGTGGCACGTCGGACCACCACGGGCAATGTCGTGATGGCGGCGGACCTGACCCTGGATGCCCTCTCCCGCTCCCTCGCCAGCCACGAGGTAAGCCCCTCGGCGGAACTGTTGCTCTACACCGGCGACGGGGAGGTGATCGCCTACGGGAACCCGGAAAAGCTGGTGGTCTCCGGGGAAGGGGAGACCTTCCGCATCGCCCGCATCCAGGAACTCGGGAACCCCCTGCTGCGCCGGGTGGCCGGGCAGCTGTTGGGGGCCGGCCATGGCGCTTCCTTCCGGTTCGAACATGGAGGCGCCGCCTGGATCGGACAGGTGAAGCGGCTGGAGACGGGAACAGGACTTGCGCTTCACCTGGCCGTACTCGCCCCGGAGAGGGAGCTCCTTGGCGAAGCCTACCGGATCGCCGGAAGGAGCAGCCTCATCGCCATCGCCATCATCCTGCTCGCCCTCCCGCTGATCTGGCTCTTCGCCCACCGCATCAGCCTGCCGTTGCACCGCCTGGCCACGGAGACCCGCCGTATCCAGCGACTCGATTTCGGGGGACCGGCATCACCGGATTCGAGCATCCGCGAGGTTCACCTCCTGGCCCGGGCGATGGACGCCATGAGGGGGACCATCAACCGCTTTCTCCATCTCGTCGCCTCGCTGGCGGAAGAACAGGACTTCAACCGCATGCTGGAGCTCTTCGCCCGCGAAACCCGCGAGGCGAGCGGGGTCCAGGCCGCGGGGGTGCTGCTGTTCGACGAGGAGCGGGCATCCCTCGAACCGGCCGGCTGGAACACCACGGAAGAGGGATGGCGTTCCGCGCTTCCCGCGGTACAGCTGGAGCATCCCCAGGGAGAACCCTTCCTCGCGGTGCTCCGGGAGAACCGCTCCCGCCTGCTGACGGTGAAGGCGGAAGAGCGCTCCTGGTTCGGCGCCCTCCTGGAAAAACCCGATGGCCGCCCGCTGGGCGTGGCCCTGCTGCCCCTGGTGAGTCGAAGCGGGGAACCCATGGGCGTGGTGCTCCTTCTCTCGCTCACCTCCACGCCGGACGCCCCGGGGGATGGCGTAGCCGAGTGGCACCACTTCGTCTCCACCCTCAGCGGCTTCGCTGCCGTCTCCCTGGAGACCCGCCGGCTGCTGGCCTCGCGCAAGGCGCTGCTCGACGGCTTCATCCAGGTGATCGCCGGCGCCATCGACGCCAAGTCTCCCTACACCGGCGGCCACTGCCAGCGGGTGCCGGTGCTCACCCGCATGCTGGACGAGGCGGCGGCCGCGAGCGACGATCCACCCTTCCGCGACTACCGACCCACGGAGGCCGACCGGGAGGCGCTGCACATCGCGGCCTGGCTGCACGACTGCGGCAAGGTGACCACACCGGAATACGTGGTGGACAAGGCCACCCGCCTGGAGACCCTCTACGACCGCATCCACGAGATCCGCATGCGCTTCGAGGTGCTCAAGCGGGACGCCTGGATCCGCTACTGGCAGGGGATCGCCGAAGGCGGAGACGAACGGGTTTTAAAAGAGGGACTCGAAAACACGCTGACCGAACTGGACGAGGAGTTCGCCTTCGTCGCCGCCTGCAACGACGGCGACCGGGAAATGACACCGGAGCGGGTAGCCCGCCTCCATCGCATCGGCCGGCGCACCTGGCTGCGCACCCTGGACGACACCCTGGGTCTCTCCCGGGAGGAGCGGCAGCGCAGGGCGGCCCGTCCCGCGCAGGAACTGCCGGTGGAGGAGCCGCTGCTGGCCGACCGGCCCGAACACCGGGTTGAGTGGAACCCGCGGGAGCAGGCCGCCGGCAGCGGCCGCTGGCGGTTCCGGATGGAGGTGCCCCGCTACCGCTTCAACCGGGGTGAGCTGCACAACCTCTCCATCGAGCACGGTACCCTCACCGAGGAGGAGCGCTACCTCATCAACCAGCACATCGTGCAGACCATCCTCATGCTGGACCAGCTCCCCTATCCCCGCCACCTGCGCCAGGTGCCCGAGATCGCCGGCGGACACCACGAGCGCATGGACGGCACCGGCTACCCGCGCCGGCTGAAAGGAAGGGAGATGCCGCTGCAGGCGCGCATGATGGCCATCGCCGACGTCTTCGAGGCGCTCACCGCCGCCGACCGCCCCTACAAGCGGCCCAAGAAGCTGAGCGAAGCGGTGCGCATCCTCTGGTTCATGAAGCAGGAGGGGCACATCGACCCGGATCTCTTCGAGCTCTTTCTGCGCAGCGGTATCTACTACCGCTACGCGGAGGCCTATCTCCAGCCGGAGCAGATCGACGAGGTGGCGGTGGAGAATTACCTCAAGTAGGGCACCGGGTGTCCCCGCCCCCGGACAAGGACCGGCTCCCGACATGAAAAACCCCGCCACGGGGGCGGGGTCGAGGTCTGCCGGGGAACCGGGCAGTGACTTTACATCATGCCCATGTCACCCATGCCACCCATGCCGGCGCCTGCTGCAGCAGGTGCCTCCTCCTTGGGCTCCTCGGCCACCATGCACTCGGTGGTGATCATGAGGCCGGCCACGGAGGCGGCATTCTGGAGGGCGGAACGGGTCACCTTGGTGGGATCGAGAATTCCCATCTCCACCATGTCGCCATATTCGCCGGTGGCGGCGTTGTAGCCGTAATTGCCCTCGTTGCCGGCCACTTCGTTCAGCACCACCGAAGGCTCACCGCCGGCGTTGGAAACGATCTGGCGCAGGGGCTCCTCCATGGCGCGGCGGGCCAGGGTGATGCCTACGTCCTGATCCTCGTTCTCGCCCTTGAGGTCGTTGATGGCCTTCTGGGCACGGACCAGGGCCACGCCGCCGCCGGGCACGATGCCTTCTTCCACGGCGGCACGGGTGGCGTGCAGGGCGTCCTCCACGCGGGCCTTCTTCTCTTTCATCTCCACCTCGGTGGCGGCACCCACCTTGATCACGGCCACGCCGCCGGCCAGCTTGGCCAGCCGCTCCTGCAGCTTCTCGCGGTCGTAGTCGGAGGTGGTCTCCTCCATCTGCGCGCGGATCTGCTCGCAGCGGGCCTTGATGTCGTCGGGCACGCCGGCGCCGTCGATGATGGTGGTCTCTTCCTTGCTCACCACCACCTTCTTGGCGTTGCCCAGCTCGTTGAGGGTGGCCTTCTCCAGGCTCAGGCCCACCTCCTCGGAGATGACGGTGCCGCCGGTGAGGATGGCGATGTCCTGCAGCATGGCCTTGCGGCGGTCGCCGAAGCCGGGGGCCTTCACGGCGGCCACCTTGACGATGCCGCGCATGTTGTTCACCACCAGGGTGGCCAGGGCCTCGCCCTCCACGTCCTCGGCCACGATCAGCAGCGGACGGCCCGCCTTGGCC
>JALWGP010000243.1 GCA_027038775.1 Sedimenticola sp.
CCGCTCCTACTCAATGGAAGCAGTCAACCGCGCTCCAGGAAGGCGGCGATGCGCTCCACCCCCAGCTCCAGCCGCTCCAGGTCGGTGGTGTAGGCGAAGCGCACGAAACGTTCGGCGCGGTAGCTGCCGAAGTCCCGTCCCGGGGTCACCGCCACGCCGGCCTCCTCCAGCAGCCGCCGGCAGAAGTCGAAGCTGTCGCCGGTGAAGGCGCTCACGTCGGCATAGAGGTAGAAGGCCCCCTCGGGCCGGCCCTCGATGCGGAAACCCAGGCCGGTGAGGGCCTCGAAGAGATAGTCCCGCCGCCGCTGGAAGATCTGCCTCCGTTCTTCCAGGATAGCCAGGGTCTCCGGCGAGAAGGCGGCCAGGGCGGCATGCTGGGAGAGGGTGGGCGCCGCCAGGAAGAGGTTCTGGGCCAGCCGGTCCAGCGCCGGCACCCAGACGCGCGGCGCCACGACCCATCCCAGGCGCCAGCCGGTCATGCCGAAGAACTTGGAGAAGCTGTTGACCACGAAGAGGTTCTCCTCGCCCAGGGCCAGCGCCGTCACCTCGGGGGTGTCGTAGACCAGCCCCTGGTAGATCTCGTCCACGATGAGGTGGCCGTCGGGGGCGCGCACCGCTTCGTAGAGAAAGCGCAGCTGCTCCAGGCCCAGCACCCGCCCGGTGGGGTTGGCGGGGGTGGCCACCACGAGGGCACGGGTACGTGCATCCCAGTTGCGGATCACCTGGTCGTTGGCCAGGGCGAATCCCTGGGCGGCCTTCACTCCCAGGGAGACCGCCTCCCCCTCGAAGAGCCGCACCATGTGGCGGTTGCAAGGGTAGCCGGGATCGGGCATGAGCACCTTTTCTCCCGGGTCCACCAAGGCCGCCAGCACCAGCAACAGGGCGCCCGAGGCGCCCGGCGTCACCACCACCCGCGCCGGGTCCACCTCCACCGAGAAGCACGCCCGGTACCAGCCGGCGATGGCCTCGCGCAGGGCGGGCAGACCCAGGGCCGGTGTGTAGTGGGTCCTTCCCGCCTCCAGCGCCCGCCGGCCCGCCTCGACGACGGGCCCGGGCGTGGGAAAGTCGGGCTCGCCCACCTCCATGTGCACCACCTCCCGCCCCTGCGCCTCCAGCTCGCGGGCGCGGGCCAGGATGGCCATGACGTGGAAGGGCTCGATGCCCGCCATGCGGCGGGCCAGGCGGGGCCTATCCCCAGGCATGGTCGTGGATGGCCTTGAGCGCGGGCAGGTCCACCTGGCCCTTCACCAGGGGCGGCCCCTGGAGCACCCGGGCGGGCGATTCCGGCATGCCCAGCTGATCCAGCACCACGGTGGCCGGGCCGAAGTCGTGGTCACGAGTGTAGTCGTTCACCGTCACCAGGATGGAGCGCAGGCCGGCGTCGCGGGCGGCGGCGACGCCGTTCTCCGAGTCCTCGAAGGCCATGCAGCGCTCCGGCGGCAGCCCCATCCGCTCCATGGCCCAGAGGTAGATGTCGGGGGCCGGCTTCTTGGCGGGCACGATGTCGCCGGCGGCGATCACCTCGAACCACTCTTCCGCTTCGGGGTCCAGGCTGTTGCGCAGCAGCGCCGTGACGTTGGCCGGCGTGGTGGTGGTGGCGATGGCCAGCCGCAGGCCGGCGTCCCGCGCCTCGCGCAGCAGCCGCTCCACCCCGGGCCGCAGGGGCAGGCCGGGATCCTCCATGAGCCGCTTGTAGTGCCCGGTCTTGGCCGCGTGCAGCTCGGCGATGAAGGCGTCCAGGTCGGCGGGCGCCTCGAACTCCGGGCGGTACTTCTCGAGAAAGTGGCGGATGCGCTCCTTGCCGCCAGTCACCTCGAGCAGGTCGCCGTAGATCTCGGGCGTCCACTCCCAATCCAGTCCCGCGTCGGCGAAGGCCCGGTTGAAGGCGACGCGGTGGCCGTCCCGCTCGGTATCGGCGAGGGTGCCATCCACGTCGAAGAGAAGTGCTTCCAGTTGTGCCATGGTGATGAAAATCGGGAAAAAGCGGCAGGATAGACCATTTTGCCGTCGCTGCCCACAGGGCCAACCCTGCCCGGAAGACGGGAAAAGGTCCCTCCGAAAGGGCTACCGGGCCGTCAGCAGGGACTGCTCCGGGAAGACCTGCTACGAAACCCTGCAGGCAGAACTCCCGAATCAAGGAGCGCCCCGTGCTCCCCCGCGGTCTCCACCTTCTCTCCCGGCAACCAGATGCCGCGACCCCGGACGCCGCAATGGCAAGGTGATGCGCCTCCATCTCCACCGCCGGCATCTCCCCCTTGACGATCTCCACGTACGGCAGCAGCGGTTCCCACTTTTCCTCGAGCTTGTGGTCGCCCAGCGCCAGGCGGTAGCCCTGCCGGGCCAGGACGGCCACGCACCGCTCCACCTCGACAGCCTCGTGACGCAGGCGATTCCCATCTCGATGAAGGCGTTGAGGATCACCCGTGCCGAGGCGCTGCTTCCATCGGGACCGGAAGAGGACACGCCACCCGCATCGCGGTAGAGCAGTTCGCAGCCGTGGACTCTCAGTCTCCGGTCGAAGATGGCCTGGCCGGCCCACCAGCAGCTATTCTTCCATGGTTCCTCACGCAGCTCTTTTCACCGGCATCGGCCGCTCCAGTGATTTCTTGAACCGCCCCGCCGCCGAACCGGGTTCCCCTTCAACAATCGGGAACAAAGGCGTTGCCCCGGGCGCCCGGGTCTGCTACTTTCCCCTACCCTGAAATGGTTCCATTCGGAAAAAGAGGGCGCGTGACGCGCCCGTCCGGACGGACGGCAGCTTTTGGGAAACGAAGCAGATGGCAAAGAAATCATTCAACGTGGACCCGCTCTCCTTCACCCCCTACAAGGCCAAGAAGGGTGAGGAGTACATGAACGAGAAGCAGGAAGCCCACTTCCGGGCCATTCTCGAAAAGTGGCGCCAGAGCCTCATGGAAGAGGTGGATCGCACGGTTCACCACATGAAGGACGACGCCGCCAACTTCCCCGACCCCAACGACCGTGCCAGCCAGGAGACCGAGTTCAGCATCGAGCTGCGTACCCGCGACCGCGAGCGCAAGCTGCTGAAGAAGATCAACGAGGCGCTGGACAAACTCGACGCCCACGACTACGGCTACTGTGAATCCTGCGGCGCCGAGATCGGCATCCGGCGACTCGAGGCGCGCCCCACCGCCACCCTCTGCATCGAGTGCAAGACCCTGGAGGAGATCCGGGAGAAGACCTACGGCTAAGGCCATGGGC
>JALWGP010000244.1 GCA_027038775.1 Sedimenticola sp.
ATGTTGACCCACCCCTTGATGGCACCCCGCAGGCTGGAGCCGTCGTACTCCTCCCCCGGCCACTCGTCGTGGCGCTTCGCCATCTCGTAGAGCATCCGGGGACTGACGCGCACCACCTCCCCCGCCATGCGGTACTGGTGATTGATGGCCGCCGCCAGGGCAAAGCCGGTGCAGGCAGCGGAACGATACTGGTTGAGCACCACCGGTTCCGGGGGCGGCGACAACGACTTGCGCAACTGCCCCAGGGTGGGCTGGTAGATCCAGTCGCGCAGGTCGGGGACGTCGGCGGTGGCGGTCTTCTTCCATGGACTTTTTGGCATGATTCGACCCTCCTTCGGAATGCTCTTTGGTATCCTAGCGCAGATGAAGATCCTCCTCGCCAACCCCCGTGGTTTCTGCGCCGGCGTGGACCGCGCCATCGAGATCGTGGAGCACGCCGTGGAAGCCTTCGGCGCGCCCATCTACGTGCGCCACGAGGTGGTACACAACCGCTTCGTGGTGGAGAACCTCAAGCGCAAGGGGGTGATCTTCGTGGACGAGCTGGACGAGGTGCCCGACGGCAGCACCGTCATCTTCAGCGCCCACGGCGTCTCACAGGCGGTGAAGCAGGAGGCGGAGCGCCGCGATCTCCAAGTCTTCGACGCCACCTGCCCCCTGGTAACCAAGGTCCACCTGCAGGTGGCCCGCCACTGCCGCAACGGCTGCGAAGTGATCCTCATCGGCCACAAGGGCCATCCCGAGGTGGAGGGCACCATGGGCCAGTACCACTGCCCGGAGGGGGTGGGCATCCACCTGGTGGAGAAGGCCGGGGACGTGGCGCAGCTGGAGGTGAAGCGCCCCGACCGCCTCGCCTTCGTCACCCAGACGACGCTTTCCATGGACGACACGGCGGTGATCATCGAGGCCCTGCGCAATCGCTTCCCGGCCATCCAGGGGCCAAAGAAGGACGACATCTGCTATGCCACCCAGAACCGGCAGGACGCCGTCAAGCGGTTGGCCGGGGCCGCCGACGTGATCCTGGTGGTGGGCTCGCCCAACAGCTCCAACTCCAACCGGCTCAAGGAGATCGCCGAGAAACTGGGCAAGCCAGCCTACCTGGTGGACAACCCGGACGATTTGAAGCGGGAATGGTTCGACCAGGAGACGGTCATCGGCGTCACCGCGGGCGCATCGGCGCCGGAAGAGTTGGTGCGCCAGGTGATCGACCGCCTGCGGGAGTGGGGCGCCACGGCACCCATGGAGGACGACGGCAAGCGCGAGGAGGTGACCTTTCCCCTGCCCCGGGCATTGCAGGGCTGAGCCCGGCCCGCCGGTTTCCAGTGTGAACGGCTTCACCTTCCGGCCGACCACGGGTCCCTTCATCAATAATTCCGTACCGTTCATCCGGAATTCGCGCATCCCCCATTGAACCTCGACCCCGTTTCGACAAGACTTCACGACATGAACACTCGACAGGCCCGGATCCGGTTCCACAGGTGGCAGGGTTTCACCCTGGTGGAACTGATGATCGCGCTGGTGGTGGCGGTGATCCTGGTGGTGATCGCCATTCCCAGCTTCAGCAACATCGTCCGTGATAACCGCATGGCCTCCGCCGTGAACGCCTTGGCGGGTGCCATCCACCTCACCCGCATGGAGGCGGTTCGGCGCAATACCCGGGTCACCCTGTGCAAGAGCAGCAACGGCACCGCCTGCACCACCAGCGGCAACTGGGAACAGGGCTGGATCGTGTTCGAGGAAGACGGGGCCACCGCCGGAAATTCCTACGGCACCGTCGACAACGGAGAAACCATCCTGCGGGTGCACGAGAGCCTCGGGAACAACCTGGTCGTAAGTGCCAGTAGCGGGAACGTCGCCAATCTGATCTCTTTCAGGCCTGACGGGTCCCCGGTGCAAACCGGAAACATCAAGGTGTGTGACGATCGGACCGGAAATTCAGTTGGACGCGAGCTGCGACTCATTGCGAGCGGACGCTTGCAGCTCGTTTCCCAGGGAGTGAGCTGCCCATGATGCGGATCCATCATCAGAAGGGGGTGGGCTTGATCGAGATCCTGGTCACCCTGGTGATCCTGGCCATCGGCATCCTGGGACTGGCCGGTCTGCAGACCCAATCCCTCAAGAACAACGAGAGTGCCATGCAACGCTCCCAGGCGGTGGTGCTGACCTACGCCGCCTTCGACATGTTGCGGGTTAACCGGACCGCAGCCATTGCCGGCGCCTACAACATGGGCATGACCTGTACAGCGCCCACCAACCCTTCCACCCTGGTCGCAAACGACCAGGCCTACTGGATCAACACCCTGCAAACGGCACTGGGCAGCACCGCTTGCGGCTCCATCAACTGCCAAACCACTGGTGACTGCATCGTCCAGGTGCGCTGGACCGATCAGCGGGCCAGTGGCGGAGGCAACCTTGATCTCGACAACGACGGCATCAATGAGACCACAGAATTAGCCACCCGGAGCAGGCTATGAAGAATCCGACCGTGCGACATCGTGGACTGTCCAAGGGATTCAGCCTGGTGGAGCTGATGGTCGCCATGGTCCTGGGGCTCGTTCTGCTGGCCGGGGTCATCAACACTTTCGTGGCCAACCGGCAGGTCTACCGGACCAACGACAATATGGCGCGTATCCAGGAGACGGCGCGCATCGTCAATGAACTGATGGGAAGAGAGATCAGGGCAGCGGGAGGCAACCCTTGCGGCACGCCCCTGGTGGCCAACGTCCTCAACAACCCGTCCAACAACTGGTGGTCGGACTGGGCCGGCGGAGCCTTGATCGGCTATGACGGAACACAGGCAGCTTCTTTCAGGCCTTTTGGAAACAACACTGCGGACCGGGTTCAGGGAACCGATGCCCTTCTCATTCTTACCGCCACGGCCCGGGAGGGAGTGACCATTTCCTCTCACAACCCGGCAGCAGCACAGTTTCAGCTCAACACCGTCAATCACGGTATCGATGATGGCGACATCCTCATGGTCTGCGACTCCTCCACAGCCGCCCTCTTTCAGGTAACCAACGCGCAACCGGGCACCAACACCACCGTGGTACACAACACGGGCGCCGGCCTGGCTACCCCCGGTAATTGCAGCAAGGGTCTCGGCTTTCCCACCGTCTGCACTACCAACGGAACTCCCAAGGATTTCAGTGGAGGCATCCTTGCGCAGCTCAATGCCAGCTTCTGGTACATCGGTCGAAACGGAAACGGGGGCACCTCCCTTTACAGGTTGTCGATACGCGGAAACCCCGGCTCCAGTCCCCCATCCGTGACTTCAACCACGGAAGAGATCGTGGAAGACGTCACGGACATGCAGATCCAGTACCTGACCCGCAACGGCAACAACCTGGCCAACAGCTATGTCGATGCCACCAGCATCACCGACTGGGGCAACTCCGCCACCAACCTCGTGGTGGCGGCGCGTGCCACACTCAGCCTGCAAACCGGGGAAAACGTGAGCACGGCCGGTTCACGGATAACCCGTACGCTCTCTTTCACCACCAGTGTCCGCAACCGGGAGGTGGTCCAGTGAAACGACCATTCAGAACGACGAGGAGGCAGCATGGCGCGGTACTGGTAGTCGGCCTGCTGCTGCTCATGGTGATGACGGTGCTGGGAATCTCATCGTTGAAGACGGTCACCCTGGAAGAACGCATGAGCGCCAACACCCACGACCGCAGCCTCGCTTTCCAGGCGGCCGAGGCAGCCCTCCGGGTTGGAGAGCAGGTGGCCTTGAACCAGTCCCAGAACGGCAATTCAGGATTCCAGAACGGCGGTTTCTACACCGACGCCAACAACCAGTGCGGTCAATCACCTTGCCAAAACGGGCTCTGCTCGCAGCCCGACAAGGACTGTGATCCGCCCCGCTGGCTGGACAGTAATTTCAACAACTGGGTGAACGCAACGGTGAACCTGGGCAATCTGGCAGGCACCCCGCAGTATTTTGTGGAATTCCTCGGAGCCAATTTCCCCTGCAACATCAACGATCCAACCACCAATCTCAACTGCAGGCGATACCGTATAACGGCACGCAGCGCGGCAACCAATGGGCGTGCCATGGTAATACTGCAATCTGTCTACGCCACACCATGAACAGAGCAACCGAAGGAGAACGCCATCATGCCCATCCTGCATGACAACCTGAAGAAAACCGGAAGCCTGCTCTCCCGACCGGTCCTGGCGCTCCTTCTGACCACGGTCGGCACAGGAATCCTGCAGGCCGACGAGATGGTCGGCCGAATCACCGGCATGGACACTGCCGGCCACCGGATCCAGATCGACGGCACCTGGTTCCGCCTGCCTTCCACCCTCCTGGTGAAACGCGAGGTGGAAGGGGGCAGAGAAATGGCGGTTTCGCCGAACCGGCTCGAGCCGGGCCAGCCGGTGACCTTCGAGGCGGAAAGGAACACCATCCGTCACCTGCGACTCCTCTCCGCGGGAGCGGATACCCTGCCCGTCACCATTCCCCCGCCGCCCCTGGACTGAGGAGGGATCACCATGAACACGAAAGCCAAGACACGGACCACCCTACTCCTGGCGCTCTTCACCGCCGCCAACCTGTGGACCGGGGGGACGGCAGCCACACCCATTCCCAATGTACCCCTGATCACCGCCACCTCCATCGAGCCCAACATCATGGTGACCCTGGACGACTCGGGCTCCATGCATTGGGAAGTGATGCCCGACGACTACCTGTACGTCTATTACATGTTTCCCAGGGCCAGCAACATCTACCTGGCGGGCGACTATACCAACTACACGGTGGACACCGCCGCCAACAACCGCTACGCCTGCTTCCTGCGTTCCCCGTACAACAACTCCGTCTACTACGACCCCACCGTCCGCTATTTTCCCTGGAGCAGAGAGGACGGCTCCCTGTGGCCTGACGCCGATCCCACCCACGCCTACCACAACCCTGCCAACCCCAACGCGGGCTGGCGGAACCTGACGGTCAACAATTCCCAGTACGCGGCGTGGCGGCTCAACAACGGCAGCTTCAGCTGGCAGACACGCACCTTCTTTCCTGCCACCTACTTCCAGTACAACGGCAACGGCAACTGGAGCAACCGCTGGGACTGCAACAACTACACGCGAATCGAGATCAAGCCCGGCAACGCCCCCTTCCCCAAGGCGTCGGGGCGCACCGACTGCGCGGGCAACAACACCTGCACCTACGCCGAGGAGATCCAGAACTTCGCCAACTGGTACAGTTACCACCGCTCCCGCCTCCTCACCGCCCGCGCCGGCATCGGCAGGGCCTTCTCCTCGCTGGGTTCCAACGTGCGGGTGGGCTTCGCCACCATCAACCAGGGCACCACCAACGTGGACGGGGTCAACACCCAGGGGGTCATCCTGGGCGTACGGGATTTCACCGGCACCGACCGGACCAACTTCTTCGACATCCTCTACAACCGCCCCATGCCACCCGCTTCCACGCCTCTCAGGCGTGCCGCGGACGACGTGGGGAAATACTTCAGCCGCACCGACGACCGGGGCCCCTGGAGCAGCACCCCGGGCCAGAACGGCGGCACCGAGTACAGCTGCCGGCAGAGCTTCCAGATTCTCACCACCGACGGGTACTGGAACAGCTCTTCCGCATCCACTCCCGGCGCGCGTCAGAACAACGACGGCACCAACGGACCGACCATCACCGGCCCGGGTGGACAGAGCTACACCTACAGCGCCGTCACCCCCTTTACCGACAACGTGAGCAACACCCTGGCCGACGTGGCCATGTACTACTGGAAGCGTGACCTGCACCCCTCGCTGGACAACGAGGTGCCCACCCACTACATGGACCCCGCTTTCTGGCAGCACCTGGTCACCTTCGGCATCGCCATGGGTCTGAACGGCACCATCGACCCGCAGACCGCCTTCGATGCCATCCACACCGGGACCACCATTAACTGGCCCAACCCCATCACCAACAGCACCACGGCTCGCGTGGACGACCTGCTGCACGCCAGCGTCAACGGTCGCGGCGGATTCTTCATCGCGAAGAACCCCCAGCAATTCGCCGAGTCGCTGAGGGACAGCCTGCAGAACATCGTGGCACGGGTGGGCTCGGGTGCCTCCGTGGTGGCCAACAGCACCTCCATCACCACCGACACCCTGGTCTTCCAGGCCACCTTCAACAGCGGCAACTGGTCGGGGAACCTGCTCTCCTACCAGGTGACCACCAACGGCGTGGCCACCACTCCCTTCTGGGAGGCCGCCTACATGCTGCCAACGCCTCCCAACCGCAGGATCTTCATCACCAGCGGCGGTTCCGCCCAACCCTTCTCCTGGTCCAACCTGAGCACGGCGGACCAGGCCCTGCTGGGCAACTCCGACGTGGTGGAATACCTGCGGGGCGAGCGCTCGAAGGAGTTGAGCAACGGCGGCACCTTCAGGAACCGCGGCACACACGTTCTGGGCGACATCGTCCACTCGCCCCCCTTCTATGTGAAGGACACCGACACCGTGTTCATCGGCGCCAACGACGGCATGCTGCACGCCTTCAGGGGTGTGGACGGCGTCGAGCTGTTCGCCTACATTCCCAGCGCGGTGGTGCCCTGGCTCAAGGATCTCTCCGATCCCGCCTACAGCCACGACTACTACGTGGACGGAGACGTGATTGTCTCCAGCCAGTCGCAGACACCCAACAAGAACTACCTGGTGGCCACACTGGGACGGGGCGGAAAAGGGCTCTTCAGTCTCGATGTCACCACCCCGGCCAGCTTCGGCACCAGCAACCTCCGTTGGGAGTATTTCAATTCCAGTGACAACGATCTGGGCTACATGCTCGGAAAGCTGGTGCTGGCGAAAATGAACGACGGCTCCATGGCGGTGATCGCCGCCAACGGCTACAACAGCGACTCCGGGGAGGCCGTGCTCTACATCTTCGACCTGGCCACCGGCAACGTGATCCGCAAGATCGGCACCGGTGTGAGCGGCAACAACGGCCTCTCTTCCCCGGCCGTGCTCGATATCGACAACGACGGAGACGTGGACTTCATCTACGCAGGAGACCTGAAAGGAAACGTCTGGAAATTCGACGTCACCGACAGCCAGCCGGCCAACTGGCTGGTTCGTTTCGGCAGCGGCGGGGTGCCCTACCCCCTGTTCACGGCCACTGACCCGTCGAACAACCCGCAGCCCATCACGGGCCCCATCAGCGTGGCCTACGACACCCAGACCGGCAGCACCACCTACGGCAAGCTGTTCGTCTTCCTCGGGACCGGAAGCTATATCTTCGGCAGCGATCCTTCCGATACCCAGGTGCAGGGCTGGTACGGGATCATCGACGACGACACACCCATCACCAGCCGGAGCGACCTGGTGCAGCGTTCCGTCAACACCACGGGGACGGTGTCGGGCTACGACGTACGCACCTTCGACACCGCAACGGCCGGCGACATGGTCGGCAAGAAGGGCTGGGTCATCGACCTGCCCGCCGGTGAGCGCATGGTCACCGGCTCCACCCTCTACCAGCTGGCCGGCCCCACGCTCATCGCTTCCAGCATCATCCCCCTGGATGACCCGTGCAAGCCGGGCGGAAAGGGCTACCTCAACGCCATCGACCCCTTCACTGGGGGCGCCACCACCTTCGTGGTCTTCGACCTCAACGACGACGCCACCTTCGACACCCAGGACAACCTCGGCAGCGAGATCGTGGGCTCGGTGGACCTCGATGTGGGCATGCCGGGCGCACCGGTACTGGTGGGCAACCAGATGGTGGTGGGCGGCTCCTCGGGCAAGATCGCCAGCCTCCGCGTGAACCTGGGCGGCAGCGTCACCACCGGCAGGCTGATGTGGCGCGAAATCATTCGCGACTAATCAAGGAGCAGGTTCCCATGAAGAGATCCAATATCCGCGGCTTCACACTGATCGAGCTCTTGGTGGTGGTGGCGATCGTGGCCATCCTGGCCATGATCGCCTATCCCAGCTATACGGAGCAGGTGCGCAAGAGCCGCAGAGGCACGGCCCAAGCCTGCCTCATGGAACTGGCGCAGTACATGGAGCGCTTCTACACCACCAACATGAGATACGATCAGGATACCGGCGGAACCGCAGTTGCCCTGCCCAATACCGATTGCGTGCAGGATCTGAACAATTTCTACACCTTCAGCTTCAGCGGTAATGTCACCCAGACCGCTTTCACCATCCAGGCAGCCCCCACGGGTGCCCAGGCGGGTGACACCTGCGGCACCCTGACCATCGACCAGGCCGGCCAGAAAACCCCGACCACGAGCGGCTGCTGGGCAAACTGACGGGTAGGAGCGGCATCCTCGCCGCGAATGTTTCCATTCGGCCCGGGGGCGGGCCTCCTACAGGTAGGAGCGGCGCCCTCGCCGCGAATGTTCCCAGATTCGGCCCGGGGGCGGGCCTCCTACAGGGCGGCCGCTTCCTGGATATCAAGGACAGGCGAGCGGCCTGCCCTGTGCATCCTCGTGCACGCCGTCTCCATTCCTGTCCCTCGATATCCTGGCGCGTCCCGCCTTGTTGACGATCACCGCCCGCGCATAGCGGACATCACCGTCTCCGGGGCAGAGCCGGAAGGTGCCGTTTCCCGCCAGGGTGAAGCCCACCGGGCTGAACCTCATGCGGTACGGCGAGCCGAAGGCCGAGAAGCGGAGCCGGTAGCCGTTTTCCGGCCGGCCCACGGCCAGCACGGTTTCGGCCTTTTCCCTCCTTCCGTTGCGGTTTGCGTCCACGAAGAGCAGCCATCCCTGGCTCCAGCTGCCCCCGCAGGCGACGCCGTCAGCGCTTCGGCACAGGGTCACCACCTGGTTGTGCCTCACCGCCTCGACCCGGGCACGCGCCAGCAGCGACAGCAGCTTATGGGTTTCCGCCGCGGCGGTGGCCGATCTCAACTGTTCCCGCAACGGGGGTATGGAGAGCGAAACCAGTATCGCCGCCACCGCCACTCCCGCCACGACTTCCACCAGGGTGACGCCTTTCTCCCTCCTCATCCCGGTTACTCCGTTCATCCATGAACCCTGGAATGGTGGCATAATCTAGCCCGCCTCCCGCATTGCGGAAATGGGAGGACATCCAAAACACCTGTAGGAAATTTCTGAACTGCCCGTCCCCCCGAATGCCAGACGTTCTCATCATCGGCGGCGGCATCGCCGGCCTGCTCACCGCCCGCGAGCTGTCGGGTGCCGGCGCTTCCGTGCAGCTGCTGGAGCGGGGCGAGCCTGCGCGGGAATCCTCCTGGGCGGGCGGCGGCATCCTCTCGCCGCTCTACCCCTGGCGCTATTCCGACGCGGTCACCGCCCTGGCCCGCTGGAGCCAGCAGGCCTATCCCGGGATCTGCGACGAGCTGCGCGAAGCCACCGGCATCGATCCCCAGTATCTGGCCAGCGGCCTGTTGATCCACGCGCCCGACGAGGAAGCGCCCGCCCTCGACTGGGCCCGGCGCCACGGGTACGAGGCGCGAATCGCTTCCCGCGGAGAGATCCGCGAGCTGGAGCCCAACCGGGCCGACCCGCCGGAAACCATGCTCTGGCTGCCCAGGGTCGCCCAGGTGCGCAACCCCCGGCTGGGGAAGGCGCTGGTGAAGGACCTGGAAGGGCGCGGCGTACAGATCCGGGCCCGCAGCCCGGTGGAGGCCCTCGTCCCGGAGGGAACCGGCGTGCGGGTGGTCGCCGGCGGCCGATCGATTTCGGCAGACGCCGTGGTGGTATGTGCCGGCGCCTGGAGCCGGAAGCTGCTGGAACCCCTGGGAACGGCACCCGCGATTCGGCCCGTGCGCGGCCAGATGCTGCTCTTCCGCACCCGGCCCGGCCTGATCCGGCACATGGTGCTGGAGGAGGACCGCTACATCATTCCCAGGAAGGACGGCCGGGTTCTCTTCGGCAGCACCCTCGAAGAGGCGGGTTTCGAGAAAACCACCACCGGGGCGGCGCGGCAGGAGCTCCACGAGATCGCGGTGGCGCGCTTTCCGGTGCTGGCGGACCACCCGGTGGAACGCCACTGGGCCGGCCTTCGACCTGGCTCCCCTGGCGGCGTACCCTGGATCGACCGCCACCCGGAACACGAGAATCTCTTCATCAACGCCGGCCACTACCGCAACGGGGTGGTGCTGGGCCCGGCCTCGGCGCGGCTGGTGGCGGACCTGGTGCTGGGCAGGGAACCGGTGCTGGATCCCGGATCGTACGGGTTCTCGGCGGAAAGACCGGCAACCCCGTAGGAGGCCCGCCCCCGGGCCG